>CALCYA010000001.1 GCA_937906165.1 uncultured Bacteroidales bacterium
ACCGTTAAAAATCCAGCTCATGGCCGCTTGTTTGCAGGCCATTGTGCGGCAGTGCTGTGGCTCCGCACTGCCATCGCTACTTTTTGGAGAGAGCTTCAAGCAATTGGGGCTCTCTTTTTTTTTGCTGTATAAGGCCTAAAAGGGGCTAAAAAGACTAAAAGGGCAAAAAGGAAAAGCAATTAAGGTATACTTCCCTTTTTGTCCTTTATGCCCTTTAAGGCCTTGGTCATTACAAAGCCGGCCTTTTCAATGCATCTCTTTATTATACTGAAATCTCTCCCGCAAAGCTCTTTCCCATGCGGCGGCGTACCTCTTCAACAGGAAGGTCTTTGCCCAGAAGGTACATGAGCTTTGTCAGCGCTGCCTCTACCGTGGAGTCGTGTCCGCTTATGACTCCAGCCTCAAGAAGTTGCAGGCCTGTCTCATAGCGCTCCATATGTACGCTGCCGCCTGCGCATTGCGTGATGTTGATTATTATCTTGCCTTCGGCAGTAGCCTTGCGGAGTGCGTCCACAAGCCACTTCTTCTGTGGAGCATTTCCGGCTCCGTAGGTCCTGAATATGATTCCTTTCAACTCTTCGGCACCTAATAATTTCTCAACGACTTCCTGCTGTATGCCGGGGAAGAGTGAGAAAATGACAATGTTGCTGTTGTATTCGTGATGTGCCTTGAGCTTGAGTCCGGGAACATACTTCCTTATGTTACGTGTGAAGAACTGTATGTCTGTTCCGGCCATTGCGAGGTTGGGGTAGTTGTTTGAACCGAATGCTCCAAAACTCTCGGAATTGATTTTTGTGGTGCGGTTTCCACGCATCAGTTTCTCGTGGAAGAATACGCATACTTCGGGCACCATGGGGTTGCCTTCGGCATTCTTTGCAGCAGCAATCTCAATGGCTGTAATGAGGTTCTCCTTACCGTCGGTACGCAGTGCTCCTATCGGTAGCTGGCTTCCGGTGAGTACTACAGGTTTCATTAGGTCCTCGAGCATAAAACTGAGCGCAGAGGCTGTGAAAGACATGGTGTCTGTACCGTGGAGTATGACAAAACCGTCGTACTTCTCGTAGTTCTCTTCAATGATTGTCACTATGCGGCTCCATAGCTCGGGCTCCATATCCGATGAGTCTATCGGGGGAGTAAAGGCTATGGTGTCGATATTGATGTTCAGCTGCCTGATTTCGGGTACATGGTTGAGCAGGTGGTCGAAATTGAAGCTCTCCAATGCTCCTGTCTCGGGATTCTTGATCATACCGATTGTACCTCCTGTGTAGATAAGCAGGATTGATGTCTGGCTGTTGTCCATATGCTGTTGCTTAAAGTATTTCCTTAATCTGTAACAAACTGTTTACCTCGTATGTCGGGGCAAACGGCAACCCTGTCAAGCGCTTGGGGTTGAAGAATATCTGTTGCATGCCTATGTTGGCTGCACCAGCGATGTCTGTCTCGAACATGTCTCCTATCATTATGCTCTCTTCCTTGCTTGAGCCTGTAGTGCGCAGCGCGTGCTCGAACAGCTCGGGACGTGGCTTGTTGATGCCTATGTCCTCGGAGAGGATAAGCGCGTCGAAGTACTTGTCGAGGCCTGCTGTCTTCATTTTGCGTGACTGCAGTTCCTTGAAGCCGTTGGAGAGTATGAACATCCGGTATTTCGGGCGCAGGTACTCAAGCAACTCTATTGCTCCTGGGATGATGCAGCTCTTTGTGGGTATGCGTGACAGTGACTCACGGCAGAAGGTGTCTGCCAGTTCCTGATCGTTGATGCCTACACACTCCAACGGGTGGGAGTAGCGTCTCCTGTTAAGTTCTTCTTTTGTTATCTTGCCTTCGCCGTACAATCCCCATAGCATCAGGTTGTAGGGACTGTATAGACTCATATAGTGCTCAAAGGATTCAAAGAAACGTTCATAGTGAAGCATACTGTATGCCTCCCTGAACGATTCGCGCGAGGCCGCAGAGAAGTCATACAATGTGTCGTCGAGGTCTATGAACAGGTTCTTGTATCTCATTACTTATTATGCAATCTATTGCAAAGATAGCAACAAACGAGCGAGATAAGCAAAGTTTACTTTGACATTTCACTGCAAGTGCAGTCTATATTCGCAGTTTACTGCAAATATAAGCAATAAGATAAAGAAAAAAGTATTTATCTACTTCAAATTCATTATCTCCTTCAATAGCTTTCGCATTGATTTATGCTTTTTTAAGCAAACTCGTTCTCTTTCTATGTCAAAAACCGTTTTTATTTTTCGCGTAGTTGCAGTAAAAGTGTTTATTTTGCAACTAAATTTGTCTATTATGGGAATATTGTATGTAGTACCCACTCCTGTGGGTAATCTTGAAGATATAACTATGCGTGCCGTGCGCATACTGCGCGAGGCTGATTTTGTCTTGGCCGAGGATACACGTACTTCGGCAAAGTTGCTCAAGCACCTCAATATCCAGGTACCGATGTATTCACACCATAAGTTCAATGAACACAAGACGGTTGGCTCTCTGGCAGAGCGCATAAGGGACTGCGAGAATCATGTTGCACTTATCTCTGATGCCGGTACTCCGGCAATCTCTGACCCCGGTTTCATGCTTGTCCGTGAGGCGGTGAAGTGTGGGGTAGAGGTACAGTGTCTTCCCGGCGCGACGGCTTTTGTACCGGCACTGGTGTGTTCTGCTTTGCCTTGCGACAAGTTTGTGTTCGAGGGCTTCCTGCCACAGAAAAAGGGACGTCAGACAAGGCTCAATTTCCTCAAGAATGAAGAGCGCACGATAATCTTCTATGAATCGCCTTATAGGGTGCTCAAGACCCTGTCCCAATTGTCCGAGGTGTTCGGTCCCGGTCGCAGTGCGGCTGCAGTGCGCGAGATATCGAAAATCCACGAGGAGTGTGTGCGTGGTACATTGGCGGAACTTGTAGAGCATTTCACTAAATGTGAGCCGCGTGGCGAGTTCGTGCTTCTTGTCGGTGGCGCAACAGAGGCTGATGCGGTTGAGGATAATGAATAATACAATACTGATTTGCAGATGAAACAGAGTGAGGTTACATTGGGGCGCTTCCTGCGTATCGTGCTGGTGATAATGGCGCTTGCCGTCTCTTATTTCGTGCTCAACAGCCTCAGCAGCGTGCTGTTGCCGTTTGCCATTGCGTGGTTGTTGGCCTATCTTTTGCAGCCGCTTGTAGGTTTTGTGCAGCATAGGATGCGGCTGAAATTCAGAATGCTTTCCATTGTGGTTTCTTTGTTACTGATAGGTGGTGTAGTGTATGGAATCCTGATGCTTGTCATTCCTTCTATGCTTGCCGAGTTGCTTGCGCTGAAGAATATCACGCTGTCATTCCTTAGCGCTAATATCGCGAACAGTTCTATTCCTGAGCCCGTAGTCAATTTCTTCAAGAGTGTGGCCGAAGAGAATGGCCTCGCTGCACTGCTCAGCAGCAGCGAGAATATAGAATTCAACGAATTTGTCATGAACAAGTTGAAGTACCTCCTTTTTGGTACTGCCGACCTGTTGCAGGCGATGTTCACTGTGGGTATTATCCTGCTCTACCTGTTCTTTATTCTGCTTGATTTTGAAAGGTTGTCCGAGTCGTGGACGCTTTATATTCCCAAACGTTGGCGTAATGTGACAATAAAACTATGGGATGACCTCGTCTATGGTATGAACCAGTATTTCCGTGGACAGGCCCTTGTGGCATTCTGTGTGGGGGTGCTCTTCTCGATTGGTTTTCTTATAATAGATTTCCCTGCTGCTATTGCTTTCGGAATGTTTATCGGAATCCTCAACCTTGTACCTTATCTGCAGACATTGTCACTCATCCCTATGGCGTTGCTTTCTGTGCTTGAGGCAGCGAATACGGGTGATGATTTCTGGATGATATTCCTCTCGGCCCTCATAGTGCTTGCTGTGGTACAGGTTATCCAGGATGTATTCCTTGTCCCGCTTATCATGGGTAAGCGTATGAACCTGCATCCTGCTGTCATCCTGCTCTCGCTCTCGATATGGGGACATCTGCTCGGGCTTCTGGGAATGATTGTGGCTCTTCCTTTAACGACCCTTATATTGGGTTACCTAAAGCGTTACCACGAGATCGCTGAAATTTCGGGGTACACCGAGGAGAGTACTTTCCGTGAGGCAATAGACTCGGCTTCTTTTGGTGGCAAGGAGATTATTGCTGAAGATAAACCTTCGGCAGAAGAACCTTGATGAGTACAGTGATCTAAAAAACGGAACAAAAAGTTTGTAGATTCAAAATAAATGCCTATCTTTGCACTCGCTTAACGGCAATTAGGTAGACTCGCTAGCTCAGCAGGTAGAGCACATCCCTTTTAAGGATGGGGTCTTGGGTTCGAGCCCCAAGCGAGTCACAGAGTGAGTCCAGGCGAATCACGAAATAAAAAGGGGAAAGTTTCAAAACTTTCCCCTTTTTGCGTGTTTGTAGGGCATAAATTAAGGAAAATCAATAGTTTATTAGTTAGATAGTTCGTAAAAAAGTTTAACAACAGTTATTTCCTAAAAAGTACAGAAAAAGACAAAAATTGCAAACCAAGTGCAAACCAAATGCAAACCAGGTTGCAAATAACGGCTATAATTTGCCCTTGAAGGTGTTTTTTCTGAAGATTTATCTTTTTTTAACTTTTGGGAGTGCTTAAAATTTTTACAACTATGTCTAAACATGTAAGAGTGGTCTTTGACCGCAGAAAGAGAGTCGAAGCAACAGGTAAGGGTAATGTTGAAATCATAATCCAACTATCACGACTTGCGGTAAAGAAAATCATCGTGGACTCAATGACTCCCGAAGAATGGGAAGTTTACAAAGATGCGCCCTATTTGAAAAAGGAAGTTGCGAACTATGAGAAGATAGTAAATGCAATGGAGCTGCTTGGCGAAGATATGACTGTGGATAATTTCAATAAGCATATCGGGGTAGATACACCGGTAAGAAATACCTCGAAGAAGAAATCAAATGAGAGTGTTTCGGAGACCAAAGACGAGCGTATAAATGAGAGCTTCCTCGATTTTATGCACGATGCTATCGTAAAAGAGAAATCAGCAGCGACAACCAAACGGCAGAAATTCGTTGCTCTTGATGCTCTTCGCAGATGGGGTGGAATAGTGACATTCGCAGACATCTCCACAAAGAAATTGAGAGAATACGATGCGTGGCTACGAGAAGATGGAACACGTAGCGATGTGGCTGTTAATAACTACCACAAGCGTACTAAAATGTATGTAAGGCAGGCGTATGAAAAAGGTATTATAGAAAAGGACTATTATTCAATGGTACATTTTCCTCGTGGCAAATGCAAGGAGCGTAATCCTCTATCTGAGGCTGAATTGATGAAACTGCGTACAGTAGAACTGCCCTCAAGAGAGGCAAGAGTGCGCGACCTTTTCATCTTCTCTGCATATACAGGGCTTGCTTTTTGTGATGCACAGGCATTTGATTTCTTTACAATGGCTGAACAAAGAGGAGATATGTTCTATATTGACGGCTCTCGACTAAAAACAGGAACAAAATTTTATACGCCCATTTTACCACCCGCAATGGAAGTATTAAAGAGGTATAATTTTCAGTTGCCGAAAATAAGTAACCAAAAGGGCAACGAATATTTGCGAGTGGTAAAATCTATCGCAGGAATAAGGAAACCGCTAACTTTCCACGTAGCCCGGCACTCATTCGCAACATTGAGCCTATCACACGATGTACCTATTGAGAAGGTCGCCCGTATGTTGGGGCACACAGACATCAAGACAACGCAGATTTACGCAAAAATCTTGAAATCTACAATAGAAACCTACGCTACAGAATTGAGCAAGGCAATCATTTGACCTTATAGAATACCCCTTTCAATAACTGCGACATTCCATTTTCAGTGAATGTTGCAGTTATTTTTTCACACAGATACCTCTGCCCTTTGATATAGAACAGGGCACGAGGGTTAGGTATATCATCTGCAAGAAAAGAAAATGTATATTTCACTGTTTCATCAAGAGTATAAAGCTGCTCTGCATTGTTATATCCTCTTGTAAGACGAAGCGACATATCCGTTATATGGTATGTTCTCTCGCCTGTAACTGTTATATAGTCAATAATTGGAAAGGGTGTCAGATATTCGTTTAGTTCTTTGCCCGTCCAAAAACCAAGATAGAGTTTATCGAAAAACTCCGCTCTCTTCTCCTTTTCCCCGGCAAGCAAATTATTTACAACGGGCATCTGTTGCCCCGACGGGTTCCAGCCGTTATTGTCATTCGTATGCTCGTAGTTCTCTTCTGATGCAGAACCGTCGTACTCCGGCACATCAAGGTATATGCACCAATTATAATTATAAAGGTTGTCTATCCAAACAGGGACACACTTTAGTTCTATACTCTCGCTTCCGTCCTTTGAACCTTTGCGTTCACGGAACACATTTATAGGCATAACCACATACTCCTGTTGCCACCAAGTAAAGTCGCCTGTACGCTTCCGACAATAAAAGCACCTTGCGACAAAATAGGTATCAACATCCTTTACATAGAAAATGTAGTTCATAGCACGCACGCAACCGCTTCTCTCATACCAATAACCGCCTCTATCGTCCGAGTCGTCCATATATTGATAAAGATAATACTCAAATTCTCCCATATCGGGAAACTCCTTTACAGAACGCCTGTTCTCGTTGATGAACCAATCGCAGACATAACTCTTCCACGCTTGGTGGTCGCAGTCCGCAAAGCGCATACCGACCTGCTCGATGTACTTGCAGGCATTATCCTGTGAGACATCGGCAGAATAACTATCTACAACCTTGTCGATACGGCAAGGCGGTATCTCCTCTTGTTCACTTCGGGTAAAGCGGAACACGATGCTGTGCGCCTTATGGTCGATACTGAAATCACCCCCAAGCAGATAGCCCAACTGCTCGAAGAACTCCGTAACAGTCCAATGAGGCAGAACAGACTCCCAATAGTAATTCTCCCAAGCATAGGGTAGGGCATTACATATTATGAGGTACTTATATTGAGAGTTCTCTATTTCCGAAATATCTACCGAATAACGAAGTTTGGAACATATAAGTCTTATTATATATAAAAGGTAAGGCTGAAACGAGAGTCCTTTCACATCGCTTCCCCATTGCCACTCCGCACCCGATGACGGCTTTGTTATTTCATTCTGCACATTTCCGCTGGAGTTATTCACCCACGGAAGAGCAATATAATTTTGGTCGCGGTCAATACCTCGCCAACTATCGTATGGCGATGAAGTAAGACTCGGAGAATATGAGCCAAGCTGCAATTCATTGATATAAATTTCATCAAAAGTCTCGTCATAATTCTGTACGCTACGACCTTCCAAAAATTGAGTCTTTACCTCGCTTTCAGAAATGCTTGTAACGGTGATTATTCCCGACCTTGAAAATGCCTTATCCGAAATCGTACACTCAAAATTTACCTGCTTCTTTTCAACATCGGTACGGTGAATATTGCCGAATATTGCAATGTTCTCACTGCACCCTTTCAGCGGAAAGGTAATAGAGAGCGAATAGGAGTCCGAACCTGTAAAGTGCCTGTTCTCGGCCACGAACTGAAACGAAGAGCCTTTCTTTATGTAGGCTGGCTTGCCATTAACAATTATCTGCATATTATCTTCTTGATTTAGGTGTTTTGTTTCTAATCAGTTTGTCGTACTCGTCCTGCGCCTGCTTGATACCATAATCGCCCTCAATGGTGTTTATCGTAACGAATGGCTCGTCCAAACGCTCATTCAAACGGCGTATTGTAGAGGAAAGTTCCGTGTCGGGCTTCTGCTCCTGCTCGGATCTTTCCACAATAACGCGCACCTCACGCTGTTGCTGTGCTGCAACCATAGGGGCAGTAATGGAACGGGAAACATCATCGGCACGAAGAGAACCAATCGTATTGGTACGCTGTGCATAGTCCATTGCGTCAATCATCGGGCGTGCAACTGGTGAAGCCAACAGAGCCTGCGATGCCACCCATTCACCTGCGTGTACCACGCCTGCCACCTCATCGGGCCTGCCCGGTTTGGTGAAACCGCCCTGCATATATCCTTGCGACTGCGATATTTGCTGTTGCTTCTTAATGGCCGCTATTTGCAGTACTCCTGCTGCTATCGCTGTAGCTGCTGCAATAGGAGCAAGGATAAAACCGACAAGAGGAATGGCTGCTGCCGAACCGTACGCCGATATTGCGTTTTGTGCTGTCTGCGCTACTGCTTGCATCACCTGCATTGCGAACATCTTCTTGTTCGCCTCGTTCTTCAGCTTCGCTATCTCCTTTTCTTTCTGTTCCTCTAATTTCTTCACCTTATAGGTGTTGCCCTCGGCCATTGATATTTCCTTGTCGTATCTGCTCTCAATGGCTGCTGTCTGCACCTCCAACTCTGCCTGAATGATTGAAGAAAGACTGCTGAAGATAGATGACATTCCCGAAACAAGTGTGTCTATCGTGCCGGTCAGTGCTTCCCCCCCGTCGCTCTCCAGCCATTCGACGCTTTGCAGGATAAAATTCTTGTTCTCCTCTTCTGCAAGCATACCGTATTTCCGGCGAAGAGCCAACTTCGCCTGTTCGTATGCTTCATCAATGCGTAACTTTTCTGCCGCATTGTCGCCTGCTGCAAGAATTTCTGCATCGTAAACCAATTTGAGGTTAGCGAGGTCTTTGTTAAGCAGTGCTTCATTCTCGGCAGGAGAATTGCCGAAATACTCCTTCTTCAGCCTTGCAAGTTCGTTCAAATGTTCACGCTCCAGCCTCTCACTCTCTCGCTGTCTTGCCTGTTGGTCTGCAATGAGGCGGTCTTGGTAGCGTGCATTTGCCTGCACATATTCATCGCTTCCTTTCTCGAATATCTGTGTCATACGACGCAGATGTTCAAGTTCGGCCAATTGCACTGCGCTCTGGTACTCGGCAAGCGAAATCTTGCCGTCGATGTACCTCTGCTTCTCTGTTGCAAGCAGTGTGCTGTATCTCTCTTCTTCCTGCTCTTTGGCTGTCTGTATGGCCTCTTTGCTACGCTCTTCTGCAAAGCCGTTCTCCTGCTCCTGCTTCTTCCTTACAGCCTCGTAATAATCGGCCTCGATACCCAACCGCTCCAGCGCGGAGAGGTCAGTATGCTGCAACTGCTTGCGATGGTACTCGATAGCAATCTCTTGCATACGCAAGGTATATTGCTCATAGTTCTTCTCACCCTTTGCGTAAGCAATGCGGTTGAGTGCTTCCTGCCTTTCTCGCCACTCGTTTTCGGCGGCGAACTTGTCTTCAGTATCGCCACCGTCCGGGTTAATAATCAATGGGTCGGGGTTATGGTTGGCAGCATCCTGCAACACCCTTGCCGACACATTGTATTTCTTCTCCAACGTGGAATTTGCAGCTTGCAAAAGAGCAAGTCTTTCATTGAGCCTTGCGAGGTCTGCTTCTGCCTGTTCTCGTGCTTCAGTAGCCTCAATCAATTCGTCCGATTGGTCGTCCGTCTCTACCCATAACTTCGCTGCTGCATCAGTGGAATTGCCAGCTTCTGCTGCTGTAAGGTTGTAGATGTCTTTTGCATCTCGATATGCTCTATCAGCATTACGTTCCCTCTCTCTTGCTGCTGCAAGTGTTGCTTCAGCCTGTTCTATTTGTGGTTCAAGGTCGAGTATCTGCATTTCGTTTTCCTCAATCTTCTGTTGAGCTGCACGTGCCCTTGCCACATCGAGAATAGAATTACATAACAGGTCATACTGCGTTCTCGCGTTGCCTACCATTATGGCCTCTGTGTCAAGATTGCTGAAATATGCCGGGTAAAGTTCCTGCAACTTGGTAGCATATTTTACTCTATCCTCACGGCTTTGGTTTTCATCAGTAGCAGCCTCATAAAGCGCATTGAGCCTTTTTATCTCCTCTCTTGAAAACTCCGCGCTTGCAGCGTCAATATCAACAATGCTTTTCTTGAACCTCTCGTTCTCCTCTCGCAGTTCTTTCTCCCTCTGCTTTGCATCTTTCATCTTGCTGTTCCAAGTGATAAAAAGGCCAATAGCAGTGGTAATAGCAGATATTACAAGACCGATAGCATTCTTCTTCATTGCTGCATCAAACGCTTTTGTCATAGCAGTGGCTTTCTGTATCTGCCCTGTCAATGCGAAATATGCCACCTTCAGCAGAGTAATTGCCGTGCGCCCAGCCGAAGCAATGGCGTTGGCTACCTTTGTAGTGGTGTTCCACATTGCCTGCGCCATTGCACTTGCTTTCACGGCAATGGTATATGAAGCATAAGCTGCTGCAAGAGTCAATATCTCACCCTTGTACTTTATGAAGAAATCAACCATTACACTTAATGCTTTCAGCAGAAGTGTGGTCGATGACATAATATGCGACATAACAGGCTGTAACTTCTCGCCAAGTTCAACGGCCATTTCCTTTACACGCTTGCGTGCCTTGTCAAGCCCTGCTTCAACGGTGGTGTTCTGCACATTGAACTCCTTTGTTACCGATGTTGCCTCTTCAAATGCAGCATTCGCCACTACCTGCTGTTGGCGTACCATATCTATGTTGCCTGCAAGGGCCGAAATCACTGCCGAAGCCCTCGCACCCTCCTCGCCCATATCGCGGAACACGGGAGCAAGCACGTCCATACCGCCTAACTGCTTCATTCTCTCCAAGAGCATAAGCAAGCCTTCGTTTGTCGAGCGATTCAATGCAGCATTGAACTCTTGTAGGTCAAGGCCTGTTGCCTTTGCTATCTTTTCTGTGTCCTTAAAGAGGTTCATCACCAATTTTGACATCGCTGTAGCCGACATTTCCACTGCCTGCCCTTGCGAGTCAAGCACAGCAGCGAAGCCCATAATCTGCGGAATGGTAAGGCCTGCTTGCGCTCCCACACCTGCAAGGCGTTGAGCGAATTGTGCGAGATATGGAGCCGATGCAGTACAGTTCTGCGACAATTCATTTATCACAGAGCCGACGGCAAGCAATGAGCGTTCAGTGCCAAGCCGTGCTTCATCGCCGAAGATGTTTGTCAATTTGGAAAGCGTAAGCGTCGCTCCGTCTCCCAAGTCATCAAGTGCCACATTTAATTGGTCTGCGGCACGTACAAACCCAAGAACATCCTCTTGCGAGGTCTTGCCGAGTCTTCCTGCTTCCTGTGCAAGCAGGTTCAACTCCTCACGAGAGGTACGTGTATCTATCTTCTTGAACTCCTCGTTCAGCCTTTCCACCTCTTCGGCAGTCATTCCCGTAAACTTACGTACAGATGCCATTTCCGCGTCCATTTCCGCGTATGCGTTCACAGCGGAGCGACCTGCCATTACCAAACCTGTAACTGCTGCTGCACCTGCTGCTATAGTGGTCTGCCAATCGTTCATTTTGCGGTTAAAGCGTTCCCAAAAAGTTTCGCTCTCCCGAAGTTCTCTGTTTACCCGGTCTATCTCTGCCCGGACAGCCTTTATATGTTTGCACTGCCTTTCCCAAGCCTCGCTCCCTCGTTCAAGTGAATTAAGTTGCTTTTCAAGTGTACGAAGAGTCTTTTGCAGCTCCTTTGGCGAAGCCTTGTCAAGTCGCTTCATCACTTCAGCCACTTGCTCGGTGGCCGACTCCATTTCACGGATTTGTCTTTGTGTAGTCTTTAGTTCCTTCTTCAGTTTTGAAAGGTCTGCTTTCTTTCCCTCGCTTGCTGCTTTTGCAATCGCATTTTGAAGGTCAAAAGCCCTTGTTTTCAGTTCCTCAAGCACCTGTTTCGGCTCCTTGCCGTTCATCTGGAGGTTTACCGTCGCATTTGTAGTATAGTTGCTCATATAGTTGTTTTTCTGCAAAAATGAGCCTGATTTTCACCGCTGTAAAAGACACTAAAACGACCATTTCGAGCGTGTTTTTTTGATAATCCGCAAAAGTTAAGGACTTAAAAAGCCAACACGCCGAATATTAGGCATTTAAGGGTTTGAAAAGGGATTTTTCCCTTTCTTCTGTCTGAAAAGACCCCCCGACCGCCCTGCATCGCCCGACCGAAAACTGCCTTTTTTTCGTATCGCTATATGTACGGTAAAATCGCTCCCGTGAGGCTTGAATTGGGTGGCGAGGTCAATTCAAACGTAACGGGAACACCTCTCTGCCGTACAATGTGCGGTGTAATCGGCAATGAGTGCGTAAGGCAGTGCGTGGGTGGGAGAAGGTTGCCGCAAGGAGCGAAGGATTTGCCTTTGTCGCTATTCTCTATACCGGTGCTGAAGGCAACAGATGTGGCTTGAGGCTGGAACAACGAAGAGCCTTGTTTGTAGGTATAATGAACAGCTTTGACAAGGGCTGCAATCCTTTAGCGTAATTGCAGCAGCCTTCGCTCTGGGTGGATTATGCCTTATGCACCATTGGGGCTTGGGGCGGGGGCGCGTGGGGCAAGCCGATAACTAAATGGAGCAATGGGTGGGTGTGCTTTCAGCAAATGCGATGTCAAAGGTACTTGCATAGATTTGCAACCTTGCGAAGCGAGGTTATAAATCGGTGTGTGTGCCTATCGCTCTTGCCGAAATGAGCACTCCCATACTTTGTGTAGTGTGTTATCGGGTGCGGAGGGTGGATAAAAACAAGTGGTTACGGCAATGTTACCGTAACCACATGTAGTATATAATGGCGATTACTATAATCGCTATGACAAGATATAGGGGCAGAAGATTAGGAGGCTTGCCAATGGCTGTGTTGTCTCTGTGGACTTGTTCATCAGAGGCTCGCTGACTTTGGTGAAGCACCGTGTCTGCCCTCTGCGTGTGTGCCGAAGTAGCACTCACGCTTTTTGTTTCGGTGCTGACTTTGCCACCGTACACTGTCGCCTTGACGGGGCGAGGGGGTGCTGTGGCTGTGTCGGGCACTATGCCTGCTCCGGGGCACTGTATAGGTGGAACGGGCAGATGTATGACAAGGCTGTCGAACTCTGCGAGGAAACTCGTCCTCATCGAATCCAGCTTGCCGGAATCAATGAGGAAAAGGGTTTGCCTCGAAGTGTTCGTTTCCTCTCTCACTGTTTCGATTGCTTGTTTCTTGGTGTGGCAAGATGTAAGCAATGGAACCAAAACAGTGGCTACAATAAAGTACAGATGTTTCATAATTATAGGTGTTTATATTCTTCTTTGGCATTAAAGCAGGGGCATTCTCTGTTGGCGAGGTCGCGGTGGCCGCACACTTCTGTATCGGGGAACTGCTGTCGAAGGGCGGTAATCAACTCTACGAGGGCTTTTTTCTGCTCTTTGGTGCGTGTGTCTTTGTATTCTTTCATATCGGCACTGCGCCCACCGATGTAGCATATCCCGATACTGTGTGCGTTGTGCCCGGTGCAATGCGCTCCGACATCCTTTATCGGACGGCCTTGCACTACCTCGCCATCGAGATAGACAACGTAGTGATAGCCTATGGTGCGGAAGCCTCTCTCTTTTTTGTGCCACGCTGTGATGTCGGCCACTGTGTTCGGGCGACCTTCGGGGGTGTCCGAGCAATGAATGATGATTTTATTTATCTTCCTCATTGCAGCCTCCTCTCTTGATTAGTTTGCGCTTTACATCATCGACTCTGCCGTCAATGTAACTTTTTACGCCGAACACGCTGCCGGCATAGATTAGGGCTTGGGCGAGTACCCACAGCACGCTGTCGGAAATCTCGCCTGTGGGCGGTACGATGAAGCCTGCAATGTTGAGGGCTACGCCTACGACAATCATAAAGACTGCCGACCATACCATAATGGTGTTCTGTGTCTCTCTTGTCATATTTTCTGTCTTTTGGGGTTAAATGATTATTGTATATCTTTGTTGCTGTTAGGGGGTGGCTCTGCTATCCCGTCTCGTAAGCGTGGTGGCTCTGCTATCGCGAGCTGTTTAAGGGGTGGCTCTGCTATCCCTTTTTTATTTGCTGAAAGACCAACTACAACTTTTCGGGTCGTATATAATGCTGAACTCTGCTATGTTTGTGTATAGCATTTCTATAGGCATACCGCCTATTCGGTTGCGGAAACCGAAAGCAATACCGTATTTCAATTCCACTTTCCTTTCGCTGTTGTTCTCGCCATTCCATAGCGAGATAAGGCGTTTGCCATAGGCAACCTGCTTATGGCCGTGCTTGTCGGTGGATAGTTTGATAAAGTCCATTGGGTGATATGAGTAGCTGGGTTCGCGGTCTGCTCCATGCACTGTGGTGTTAATTGAGATTTCAAAGGTGTTCTTGTCAATTTTCAGAGTATCTTTGTCGCCCATAAGATGCCACCCTTTGCGTGGCTTGTTCTTCTTTCTGATACGCTTTCCTGTGCTGTCGGTGTAGCGTTTGCGGTTGGCTTTTTTGGTAAAGCGGAACAGGTAAGGCTGCATATTCTTGTCAAGAAGTGGCCCTGCACCTTGTACGGTAAGGAAACGGTCTTTTACCTCGACGGTGATTGTACGAATATCCTGAATTTCTGCAAGTGCAGTAGTTAGAAAGATTATATCGTCTTCTATCTCGATTATCACTTCACCATTCATTTCTGTATCTTCTTGCAGAAACTTTAGTTCTTCTTGAAGAGTGCTGACAGCAGAATTCAATGTGCCGTAATTTGTTTGCCAAGACTGCAAGGCTGTCTGTAATTCGGTAATGTTCTTCTTGGCTGCATTGAGGTCGATTACCTGTTGGGCTCTCATTGCACCGGCACGTTCAGTGGTGGCCTGCTGTATGCGTATGCTGTCGGCATTGGTGTAGTGTTCGCCTTTGGCTACGTTGTAGGTGGTGGGTGTAAGGTAAACGTGGTTGCGGTCGGAAGTGCCTTGCGTCAAAGATGTGTATATTGTTGTAAGGGCCTGCAAACGCTCTTGCAGTGCAAGGAAATCGGCCACATCGCCGTTAGATGCTGCTTTTGAAAGTGCATCGACTATCTGCTGGAGTATGCCACCGACCTTTTCGGGAGATATGCTGTTCTGTGCTACTTCGGCACGGAACGCTGAAATTAGTGCTGTGATTGAAGATGTATCTATCATACCTTTGTTGTTTTGCAACAAAAGTATTGTTGATACTGTGGGCGGTAAAAGACAAGAAACGCGGAAAGGTTACCGCTTCCGCATTTCTCTGTCATCGAAAATATCCGATAAGATGCCTTGATACTGCCTGCCGAGGTTATCAGCAAAGAACTCTTTTATGTTCATAACAGAGGCGTAATATTTACGAGAGAACCAACGGCGGCGACCTCTGACCTTTTCGTGTCCGAGGTCGCCACTGTTGCCCCTCGGTGTCTCTCGTCCTGTGCCATAGTCCTGCCAAAGTCCGTATTCGAGGAAGGCCTGCGACAAGCCTACCTCAAAGAACCGCCCGTCGGTACGGACCGGCAAGGCTATGGGTGAACGTAAAAGCGAATGTGTATCAATGACACCAAGCAGGGTGATTTGTTCCTGCCATATCTTGAGCATAGTATCATTGAACGCCATTACATATTTCTCGCGTTCGTCTTGTGCCTGTTGCTCTCTATTTGTTCCACTCCCTTTCATTGTACCTTAAATCTGTAAATACATCAACTGCTATCTGAAAGTATGCACAAGCGCAGCCGGAGAAGAAATAGCGGTCAATCTCATTGAATGAGATACGAGGGTCAAGATAGATACAATTCTGCTCCAAGCGTGTGCGTTCAAGAATAAGGCTGCTCATAAACTGCCGGAACAGCTCACGCATTGTCTCCATACACTCCTGCCGTGCCTGCATATCGTCAAGGGCGTGGCGCATTGCGAGGAACACGGTCTTGACACGGCGTGTATGGGGAGAATTGTTCAGTTCGGTAAAACCCTGTGCGATGTCGGACACACATACAAAGGCTGTATTGCCCTGCATATTATGCAGAGCTTCTTCAAAGCCTTCAAGTCCGCTGACACGGCTGAAAGTGAAGCCTTCTGCCTGTGCCAGCTTGTTCTTTGCCGATAACTCCTCGAAGTAGGCTGTGGCATTCCAGTTGAAATTGTGATTCTTCATTTCTTCGGATATTTTCGGTTAAACTCTTCTGCCTCCTTTGCAAGGGCATCAAGTTCGGTGAGTGCCCTCCAAGTATCGAGGTGCAGCACCTCTTTCTCTTTGGTGATATCGCCTTTGGTGAGCGCACGGATTTGAGCGTTCATCGACTCTTGCAACAGCCGTCCGATAGAGGAAGTTCCGCCAAGCATATTTTGCCGGGTGGATCTTCCTGACGGTTGCAAGAAGTTCGGGAATGAACGGGAGAGATAATCTTTGAGTGATGCGAACCAATAGAAGATTGCGATGCGCTGCACCTTGTCCGGGCGTACACGCTTGCTGCCATAGAGGTGTGTTGCCATTTGGCTTAACAGCTCTTCATTCTGTGTGTGGAGAAAACCTTGATAGAGGTTTTCGCACACGATGAATGTTTCAAATGGTACTCCTTGAAAGTCTGCGCGTACTGCACGGTGTCTGCCTATACGCTCGAAGCGTACAGGCATTTGGGGGAAGCGGTCAGTCCAAGCGAGTGATGTTACAGCCTCGGCTATTTGCTGGGCCGTAACAAAAAACTCTGTTTTGTTCAGGCGCAGGTAGAACTGCCCTTGCTTTTGGCTGATGACACGAAGCCCCGACCAACGGAAGAGGCAAAGTGTCTTGATTGCTGTACTGTTGTACCCTTCGGACACGAGGAAGAAGAGGTAACGGAGCTGTTTCTGTGTTAGTTCGTGCCAACCTCGTGGCACGGTGATGTTGATTGTCTGCATAAAAAATGTGGTTACTTCTGCCACGAAGGTAGAGTAACCACATTATGGGGTAAAAGACAAAGGAGACATACTTAATTCTCCTCCGGTTTTACAACTGGAAATATTGCTGATTCTTTTATAATTTCTACAAGATTAATCGGTGGTAAAATGACTTCGGAAAGGTCTGATTTTTCTATTTCTGCTCGCGCATGTATTTCTCCTCTTGCAGCTCCAACAGCTATAGTTGCCATATATATTAACCAATCAACATCTAAGGTCAGTTTATCATCTTTGATAAAACTATTAAAGGCCTCTTCTTTAACTTCAAATGTACAAGTCAAATCGCAAGAAAGTACCTCTTTCTCCTCTTGAGTATAAATGTATTTACTAATACATCTAACTCTATGGGCTGGTATATTTACCGCATATGAAAATTCAGTAGAAACATTTATTTCAATATTCTTATCAAGATTTTCATCTGACTGGACATTGAAACTATTTACTATAATTTCTACGATTCTGTATGGTATTGGATTGCTCATAATTATGCTGCATCTGCGAATATTCGTTTATCTTCTTTATTGCTTTTATAATAAGAAGCATTGGTTCTATTAGCTAAAGTCTGTAAAGTGGGAGTAGACCAACCAGAAGCCAAGGCAGAATTTTTGGATACGAGGATTACACTCGTTTCACAAACCTTATTCTCATTGGTAGGCAAATCATAAAAAAGAATATCCTCCCATTCCTCTAAATTATCATCATAGATATTTTCGCTTGGTGACGTAAATATAACAGATTCTCCGTATCTGCCAGATATATCAAAAGAGAAATTCATGACATCTTTTACAAAGTTAATATCATTGTTTACCTCATCTCCAATAATATTAACAATATGCATACCAGACATAGTCTTATAGTAACTTGCTCTAAAAGAGTAATCATTAAACTTTTTCTTTAGAGAAGATACATATTCAAATATGATTTTTTTAATATTCATAACACTATTCCATTAAATTATTGATAGATGCCAATACTTTTTTTGCAACCTCATAAAACTGTTTTGTTTTATCTACCGTAAACTCAACCTCTCTATAATCGGCTTCTTGCCTTCTGCTTTTCAACATTAGTGTGCTTGAATAAACAAATTTTGCCTCAATCGGGTTTATCAAAAAGAGATGTTTACAAAATCTATCTACCCAATATTCATGTGAACCCAATGGGCTATCTGTATTTCTATGATATAAATCGTATTCGTTCTTCTGTTGATTTGCATCCAAATTGAGTTTCGAATCAATATTATGTAATATACATTGCAAACAACTATAGTATGAACAATGCACACTACTATTATTTAAACCATCAGTCCTAACCGACAGATAGCGTGCAGCTTCAATACTTTTTTCTGATTTATCTTTTAACGTCATAGGAACTCAACAATAACACAGATGTATAAAACAGAGTGTGTTTTAAATGCAAATCAATACATATTTGCACAAATGTAAGTACAATTATTTAATTTATAATTGTTATACTAACACAAATAATAAATATTTAAGATACTTTAACAATAAAACAGCGTTATTTTTTTTGCAGTTTAGAACTTTGTTGTACTTTTGCAGCCCGTTTTAAGAACAGTGCCGGTGTATGCCTTTGTCGCTACACATTGCACTTAAAAA
>CALCYA010000002.1 GCA_937906165.1 uncultured Bacteroidales bacterium
ACACCATCGCAGTAGATATTTGTATCAATGGACAACTCCTATATTATTGCCATTTTTTTGTGCAAACTGTTTTAAACTGCCGTACATTCCTTATTATTTGGAAAAAAGATGCTATTTTCGCGTAAGTTTGGCAAAAGAGGCAACTTTTTATATAAGATGATTGACTATACTGTATTTAAAGATAAGAAAGCTGTATATTATACATTAGGTTGTAAGTTGAATTTCTCGGAGACTGCAACCATTGAGCGTCAGCTGCAGGAGGCTGGTATACGTACCGCCAAGCGCGGCGAGAAGGCAGATATATGCATTGTCAACAGCTGTGCTGTGACACAGGAGGCCGAGAAGAAGTGCCGTCAGGTGATACATAAATTGGTGCGCCAGAATCCCGGTGCATATGTGGTGGTTACGGGCTGTTATGCGCAGCTCTCGGCCGAGAAACTCTCCAAGGAGTTGGGGGTGGACGTTGTACTCGGCATAGACAAGAAGGGTCAGGTGCTTGAGCATCTGGGTAATCTTGTGAAGCATGAAGAGGGTGGTGAGTGGTATGCCATGCCCACAAAAGATGTACGCAACTTCGTGCATTCATGTTCACGTGGCGACCGTACACGCTATTTCCTCAAGGTGCAGGACGGTTGTGACTATTTCTGTACATACTGCACCATCCCATTTGCGCGTGGACGTAGCCGCAACCCGTTGGTGAGCGAGCTTGTGGAGCAGGCGCAGAAGGCTGTTGCCGAAGGTGGCAAGGAGATAGTGATAACAGGTGTCAATATAGGTGATTTCGGAAAATCCACAGGCGAGAGTTTTATCTCGCTGGTGAAGGCTCTTGACGGTGTCGAAGGCGTGTCGCGATACAGGATATCTTCGATAGAGCCTAATCTTATAACCGATGAGATAATAGAATATGTTGCGCAGTCGCGCAGCTTCATGCCACATTTCCACATTCCGTTGCAGGCGGGTAGCGATGAGGTTCTCAAGCTGATGCACCGCCGTTACGACACTGCATTCTTTGCCCGTAAGATAGCGAAGGTGCGTGAGGTGTTGCCCGATGCGTTCATCGGGGTGGATGTCATTGTGGGTACGCGTGGCGAGAGTGAAGAGCTGTTTGAACGTGCCTACGAATTCATAAAAGGACTGGATATATCCCAACTGCATGTCTTCAGCTACTCGGAACGCCCTGGCACACAGGCGCTGAAAATTGAGGGTGCCGTGCCGCCGGCCGAGAAGCACCGCCGCAGCCAGTTGCTCATTTCACTGAGCGAGGAGAAACGTCTTGCGTTCTATGAGCGCAACATCGGCAAGGAGGCTGTAGTGCTGTTCGAGAAACCGCGTTCAGGTATGCCTATGGGCGGTTTCACGGCAAACTACATCCGCGTGGAGACTGTTGCCAAACCTGAGTATATAAACAGGCTGGTAAGGGTGCGCCTGGGTGGTTTCAATGAGGATTCTTCGGCTCTGCTTGCCGATGAGATAATAGGCTTTGCCGATTAAATGATGAAAAGGGTAGCAGTTGTCATATTGAACTATAACGGTGCGGAGATGTTGCGCACCTTCTTGCCAGGGGTGGTGGAATGTTCCCCCGAGGCCGAGGTCGTCGTTGCCGACAATGCCTCAACAGATGACTCCGTTGGGGTGGTGACGAGTCTCTTTCCCACAGTAAGGCTCATCCGTCTTGAACGGAACTGGGGTTTTGCCGACGGGTACAATAAGGCACTTGAACAGGTGGATGCCGAATATTCAATTCTGCTGAACTCTGACGTTGAAGTCACTGAAGGTTGGATAGCGCCCATGCTCGCTGCTCTTGACGCCGACAGCAATGTCGTGGCCTGTCAGCCCAAAATTCTTGACTACAAGCGCAAGACCCATTTTGAGTATGCGGGTGCAGCCGGTGGTTTCATCGACCGTTACGGTTATCCCTATTGCCGCGGGCGTATATTCGATACCCTTGAAGAGGATAAGGGGCAATATGATACGGTATGCGATATAAGCTGGGCCACAGGTGCGGCGCTGATGATACGCACTGCCGAATATCGCGCGTCCGGTGGCCTTGACGGACGTTTCTTTGCACACATGGAGGAGATAGACCTCTGTTGGCGCTTGCGTGCACGTGGCAGCCGCATACTCTGTGTGCCGCAGAGTACGGTATATCATGTGGGTGGTGCAACATTGTCAAAGAGCAATCCCAAGAAGACATATCTCAATTTCAGGAACAATCTGCTGATGCTGTACAAGAACCTGCCGCAGGAAGAGCTCCCGTCAGTGATGCGTATGCGTTGCCTGCTCGATTATGTTGCTGCTCTCAAGTTCCTGCTCACCGGTGGCTTCGGTGACTTCAAGGCCGTGATGCGTGCACGTCGCGATTACCGTAGGATGAGGGATGGTTATGCTGCAGTGCGCAAGGAGAACCTTGCAAAGACAGTGGAGCAGGGGCTTTGTTGCCGTAGTTCATTCCCGATACTTTGGCGTTACCATTTCGGTGGCAAGAAATTTTATTCAGAACTTTAAGAAACAGTTATGGAAACTGCATTATATCTTATACCCGTTACTCTCGGTGACACGGAAATCTCAAGAGTGCTGCCGGCATATAATGCCGAGGTCATTGCCGGAATAAGGCATTTCATTGTCGAGGATGTACGTTCGGCACGCCGATTCTTGCGCAAGGTCGACCCGCAGTTCGATATCGACGGTTCGCAGTTCTTTGAGCTGAACAAGCATACTGCGCCGGAGGTAGTTGCCGGTTATCTCAAGCCTTTGAAGGATGGCAAGCCCATGGGAGTCATCTCCGAGGCCGGTTGTCCGGCTGTGGCCGACCCGGGTGCCGATGTCGTTGCCATAGCACAGCGCAAAGGGTTCAAGGTGGTTCCGCTGGTTGGTCCCTCGAGCATTATCCTCTCAGTGATGGCTTCGGGCTTCAATGGCCAGAGCTTTGCCTTCAACGGTTATCTGCCGATAAAACCCGAGGAACGTGCAAAGAAACTGCGTCAGCTTGAGCAGCGCATATACAACGAGGACCAGACACAGCTGTTCATCGAGACACCATACCGCAACGGAAAGATGATAGAGGATATCCTCAAGAACTGCCGTCCGCAGACAAAACTGTGCATTGCCGCTAATCTCACCTGTGAGGGCGAATATGCACGTACCATGACTGTGAAGGAGTGGAAAGGCAAGACTCCCGATTTGTCCAAGATTCCTTGTATATTTCTGTTATATAAGTAAGAAATTTGAAATAAAGCTCCTCCCCTCAGTCACTTCGTGACAGCTCCCCTCAAGGAGTGGAGCAACTGGAAACGGGAATCTGACAATTGAAATATGAATAAAACTCCTCCCCACGTGTGGGGAGGTGGTCGTAGACCGGAGGGGGAATATTCGGTATGTACAATCGCAAAGAAATAATAATAAAGAGTAAGGAATTAAGAAGGAATCTGACTCCGGAAGAGGCTGTGTTATGGACACAGCTGAAATCTCACAAGCTTAACAATAGCAAATGGCGGAAACAGCATCCTATAGGATCTTATATTCTTGACTTTTATTGTCCCGGTGCAAAATTATGTGTTGAACTTGATGGAAGTAGTCATTACACTTATCAAGGAGCAAAGGAAGATGCTGTCAGAACAGCATTTCTAAATACCAAAGGAATCAAAGTCATAAGATTTGAAAATAGACTGATTTGGGACAATCTACAAGGTGTTTTAGACATTATTCTACAGGAACTGGACTGCAATAGTATGGAAAACAGAGAATATTAGTTCTCCCCTCAGTCACTAGATCGGCAGGGCTTCTTCGAAGACTCCTTTGTGGTGCTAAAGCACCAGTCGTCGCAAACATTGCTCGCTCGCAATGTCCCCTCAAGGAGTGGAGCAGCTGAAATGACATACTAAATTGAAATATAAACTAAAGCTCCTCCCCACGTGTGGGGAGGTGGTCGCAGACCGGAGGGGATATTCAAGGATGTGACACTCTGTTTTCTCCCCTCAGTCACTTCGTGACAGCTCCCCTCACAGGAGTGGAGCAGCTGAAATGACATACTAAATTGAAATATGAATAAAGCTCCTCCCCACGTGTGGGGAGGTGGTCGCAGACCGGAGGGGATATTCAAGGATGTGACACTCTGTTTTCTCCCCTCAGTCACTTCGTGACAGCTCCCCTCACAGGAGTGGAGCAGCTGAAATGACATACTAAATTGAAATATGAATAAAGCTCCTCCCCACGTGTGGGGAGGTGGTCGCAGACCGGAGGGGAGAGCTTTTTATGCCCAATCGCATGGATAAATTGCTTGCTTGTGTTTTATCTCTTCAGTCTTGCAACAAGTTGCAATCCAGCTCCTCTTGATTTCAAACAAAAGGAGCACTGTGAACTTAAATTAAAATAACTCCTGAAAATTAATAGTAAAATTTTTAAAAAGACTTGTGTCCTTTTCTGTTTAAACCCTTCAGTCGGTAACAGACTGCTCTATTTGAAAAGCGGAGTAGCTAAAAAATGAAATATGAATAAAGCTCCTCCCTACGTGTGGGGAGGTGGTCGTAGACCGGAGGGGGTATTTAGCTTCTTGTTCCAGTGAGTCCGGATAAGTCTGTTCCTGCCGGTGCCTGGAATACCTTGAGGCCGAATTCTGGCATTACTGCGAGTATATGCTCGAATACGTCTGCCTGCAGGTGCTCGTATGCAACCCAGGCGGTGTCTGCCGAGAAGAAATACAACTCAAGCGGCAAGCCCTGTGGCGTGGGCTGCAACTGACGTATCATGAATATCATCTCATGGTTCACGCGTTCGTTGTTGCGCAGGTATATGTCAAGGTAGTTGCGCAGTACGGTGAGGTTCACGACCTGTCCGTCAGTGCATTCGATGCCCTTGAGCCATCCTTTTTCCCTGAACTTTTCTACCTGTTCCTTGCTGCAGAATCCTACAGTGTTCATGTCGATGTAGAGTGAGCGCTTGATGCGTCGGCCTCCACTGTCAAACATTCCTCTCCAGTTCTGGAACGATTCGCTTACCAGAACGTATGGCGGTATGGTTGTTATGGTCTTGTCCCAGTTCTTTACCTTTACCGTTGTGAGTGTAACCTCGACAACCTCTCCGTCGGCGCCATGCTTGGGCAATGTTATCCAGTCACCCTGACGCAACATGTCATTTGCCGAGAGCTGTACACCGGCCACAAGACCCATGATGGGGTCTTTGAACACCAGCATCAGCACAGCTGCCATGGCGCCGAGTCCTGTGAGTATGTTAGCCGGGTTCTTGTCTATGACAATGCTGATTATGATGATGGCTCCAATGCAAAGGGCTATTATCTTGAACATCTCAAAGACACCTTTCAATGTCCTGTTCTTCATGCGCTGGTTCTCGTTCGAGATATCGTACAGCGAGTTGAAGATTGCGCAAGCAAGCCTTGTTGCGGTAGCTACAATGTAAATGTCTATTACCTTGTCTGCCCAGAAGAATACTGTATGCGACTCGCTGAAGAGGTTGGGTAATATCACTTTAAGGACAATAGGAGGTATCAGCCTTGATATATTGGTGAGCACATCATTGTTGAAAAGTATATCGTCCCATTTCGATGTTGTCTTTGATGTGATTTTCTTTACTGCCGGAATGATGCCCTTGCGGCATATTATGTCGCAGATATAAAACAGGACTATGGCCGATGTAATAAGGATTGCCAGTCGTGCCTCGCTGTTGCTCCAAAGCTCGTTGAAGTCTATAAAGCTATGTTGTATCATCTTTTTGTTTTATTAAAACCGTTTCTGAATTGGTGTTGTAAATATACTCACTTTTTCCAAAAGGGCTCTCTTTGTCACTCCTTTTTCTTGAGCAGTTCCTGTAACCTGAACATCTCGTCGCGGTATTGTGCAGCCTCCACGAACTCCATCTTGCCGGCAGCCTCTTCCATAAGGCGGCGTGTACGCTCGATGCTCTTCTTCAGTTGTTCCGCGCTCATATACTCCACAATAGGGTCGCAAGCGATAGGTGCCTGACGGGTATCCTCGCTGTACATTCTTATGTTTTTGCCGTCCTTCTCTTTTCTTTCTGTGGCAAGGGCGTTGCTTATCTCTTTCTTTATCTGTTTTGGTGTTATGCCATGCTCCTGGTTGTAGCGCATCTGCTTGTCGCGGCGACGGGCTGTCTCGTCCATAGTGCGTTGCATGCTTTCAGTGATGTTGTCGGCATAGAATATAACCGTGCCGTTGACGTTGCGGGCTGCACGTCCTGCCGTCTGTGTGAGCGAGCGGTGGCTGCGCAGGAAGCCCTCCTTGTCGGCATCGAGTATGGCTACAAGCGATACCTCGGGCAGGTCGAGTCCTTCGCGCAACAGGTTCACACCTATGAGTACATCGTATAGTCCCTCGCGCAGGTCGGTCATAATCTGTATGCGTTCGAGGGTGTCAACATCGCTGTGTATGTAGTTGCAACGCACGCCGTTCTTCAACAGATAGTCGGTGAGCTCTTCTGCCATGCGCTTGGTGAGGGTGGTGACGAGCACACGCTCCTCGCGTTCCACGCGCAGCTGTATCTCTTCCATGAGATCATCGACCTGGTTGGCCAGCGGACGTACCTCTATTATCGGGTCAAGCAGTCCTGTGGGGCGGATGACCTGTTCCACTACAACGCCCTCACTCTTTACAAGCTCATAGTCGGCAGGGGTTGCGCTCACATATATTGTCTGCGGTGTCAGTTCCTCGAACTCCTCGAATTTCAGCGGGCGGTTGTCGAATGCTGCCGGCAGACGGAACCCGAACTCCACGAGGTTGGTCTTGCGGGCGCGGTCACCGCCGTACATCGCGTGTATCTGCGGTACGCTTACGTGGCTCTCGTCAATGATGAGCAGAAAATCCTCGGGGAAAAAGTCCAGCAGGCAGTAGGGGCGTGTGCCGGCCTCGCGTCCGTCGAAGTAACGCGAGTAGTTCTCTATTCCCGAGCAGTGTCCCAGCTCGCGCAGCATCTCGATGTCGTATGTGACGCGCTCATGCAGACGCTTGGCTTCCAGAGGCTTGCCGATTTCGCGGAAATACTCCTCTCTGTCGGCAAGGTCCTTCTCAATCTCGAGAATGGCACGTTCGGTGCTCTCCTTGGTTGTCATGAAAAGGTTGGCTGGGTAAATCTTGTAGTCGTCGAATGTGGCGATGCGTGTGCCGGTAACGCTGTCAATCTCCTCGATGCCGTCGATGTCATCGTCCCAGAATGTGATGCGCAGTATGTGGTCGCTGTAGGCGAGGCTCACCTCCACCGTGTCACCTTTTACGCGGAAGTTTCCGCGCGACAGGTCCACGTCGTTGCGTGTGTAGAGGCTACCCACCAGCTTGCGCAGGAATACATTGCGGTCGAGCTTCTGCCCCACGGCAATCTCAATGACGTTGTTGTAGAAGTCGCTGGGGTTACCCATTCCGTATATGCAAGAAACTGACGAAATGACCACCACGTCCTTGCGTCCCGAGAGCAGTGCCGACGTTGCGGCAAGCCTCAGTTTGTCAATCTCGTCGTTTATGGCAAGGTCCTTCTCGATATATGTGTCGCTTGAGGGAATATAAGCCTCGGGCTGGTAGTAGTCGTAGTACGATACATAGTACTCCACGGCATTGTTGGGGAAGAACCCCTTGAACTCATTGTAGAGCTGTGCTGCCAAGGTCTTGTTGTGGCTCAATATAAGGGTAGGGCGGTTTATTTCCTTTATCACATTCGCCATGGTAAAGGTCTTTCCCGAACCCGTCACTCCCAGCAGGGTCTGTGCAGGAGTGCCGGCCTTTACACCCTCCACAAGCTGTGCGATAGCCTCGGGCTGGTCGCCCATAGGCGCATATTCTGATATAAGCTCGAACTTCATGTTTTCTTCAGTTGTCTTGATAAACTGTCGAATTCAAGACGGTTTCTCAAAATGGTTGAACCACAAAAATAATGATTTCTCCTAATTCATGCAAGAATTTGGGCTATGTGTAATATAATTAAGCAGCTGCTTGCGGGATTATTGCTTTTTTTATTTATTTTTGCATAAATAAGGCAAATTATAACATATAATAATATGAAAAAACTTCTTTACGCATTTCTATTAGCGTTGCCATTGTGTGCGGTGGCCGGAAATCCTGTGGAGTCATCGGATGATTACCCGGTTGTCTTTGACAAAGAGCAGGGATATACCCACAGTAGCCGTCGTCTGAACAGTGTATCGCTTGGTGAACAGACACTGCAGTTGCCTACTCCATTGAAGGTGTACAGCAAAATTGACAATGGTTTCTTATGTGCACGTATTGGTGAGACGGTGTCCCCTACATTCGGATACACAGGCACTTGGATGAATGGCTTTGTATATATTGACCGTGGCATGGACGGTGCATTCGAGGCACAGCTCAATGCTGACGGCTCAATTCCTGCCGGTAGCGATATTATGGCGTTCTCATATGCCGAACCTTCTGTAGGTTCAGGCAATGGTTATAACAGTAATGGACAGCCTGTCTCAAATGCCAATGTACTGAACCCGCCGGCGTTCAAGATACCTTCGGATCTTGCTCCCGGTTACTATCGTATGCGTTACAAGGTCGATTGGGCATCGATTGACCCTGCTGGACGTCCCGAGGACGGTAACGGTATCATCAAGAACGGTGGCGCGATATGCGATGTACGCATAAATATTCATGCAGCAAACGGAAACCTGTCGGTTGAATCGACGAACGGCACCTTGTTGGCTGCCGATGGTTCGGAACTTCCCCAGACTGTTTCTTTCGGTAAGCCGCTGGCTCTCAAGGTGGCTCCTGCCGACGGCTATGCGCTTGATGCACTTAAGGTGCTTCATGGGCACAATATTGGTGGAGCGCAGGAGGTACATGGTGTACAGCAGTACGACGAGGAGGTGCTACCGGGGTACCTCGTAAATGGCGACGTAATAACTCTTCCCGCTGAAATTGTTGACGGTGATGTGAAAATAGTTGCTCTCTTTGCAAAACAGGAGGGTGGTGCCGGCGGTGAAGGATATGCTCTCTCGTTCGGCAAGGACGCGACGGTGAACGCTGGCCGCCCGGTCGCTTTAAGTCTCAACGGCAAGGAGTTCAATCTTGATGAAAATTCTGCATATTATGACATTACCGATACTCCGCTGCTTCTTGCAGATACAAGAGAACTCAAGGTGATTGTCGATAATTCATATGGCAAGGATGCTTATCTTTATATCGACCTCAACAATGACGGAAAGTTTACCGCCATGCTTGATGGCAATGGCCTTCCAACCGTTTCAAGCGAGCTTGTTGCATTCTCGCATTATAATGGAAAGAATGGCGACGGTGAAGCCGTGGAGCAGGGGAGTACGGTAGGTGCACTTGCCGGTTATTTGCCCGAGTTGCTTGCCGACGGTATGTATCGTCTACGCCTAAAGCTCGATAAGAACAATATCAGCCCGGACGGTTCAGAGGGTATCGTTGCCGAAGGTGGTTGTGTCGCAGATTTCCTTGTCAGCGTCAAGAGCGGTAATGCCTCATTGCGTCTCTTTACCGTTGACGGCAGTATCGATGGCCTTGCAGGAACGGCTCTCCCGTTGACAGTTCCGCTCAATCAAAGGATTTCGGCGGTACTTCGTGGCGCCCCCGGCTTTGCTGCCGATGGTGTTACTGTGCGTCACGGTCACAATCTGGACGGTGAGCAGTATGTGAACGGTAATCGTCAGTGGGTCGAGGAGTATGTTGCGGTAAAGGCCGGCAAGGTGGTCGTAGATGCCGACCTTGTTGACGGTGATGTGTATCTCTTTGCCGAGTTCAAGAAAAAAGAGGATAGCGAGTGGCAATTGGTGTTCAGTGACGAGTTCAATGCCGAGGACTACACTCAACCGCTTGATGAGAAATGGATGCGTTGTCAGCGCTACGGCTCAACCTGGAACCGTTGGCTCAGCAACAGCAAGGAGGTTATCTATCTGCAGGGCGGTGATCTTGTGGCACGTGCGATACCAAACCCAGATCAAGAGAGTGATCCTGTTCCTATGATTACAGGCGGTATAAAGAGTAATAAACGATTCGGCTTTACATACGGCTATGTCGAAGCGCGTATTCTCTCAAATCCATGGACCGGACATTTCCCTGCATTCTGGATGATGCCCGAGGACCAGAGCGCCGGTTGGCCCGATTGTGGCGAGATTGACATCTGGGAGGCTATCGACACCGACGGCCGATCATACCATACAATCCATAGCAATTGGACCTATGATCTCGGCAACAAGAATGACCCGCAGTCAAGTTTCAATAAGACAATCCCGTATGACCGCTATCATACTTATGGCCTCAAATGGGATGCCAATACTCTGATATGGTATATTGACGGCAAGGAGGTAGGCCGCTATACAAAATCCACTGACAGCTCAAAGCTCAGTCAGGGTCAGTGGCCGTTCGACAAGCATTTCCACCTTATCCTCAACCAGAGTGTGGGTAACGGCTCATGGGCTGCCAATGCAGATGTGTCACATACATACGAGACCCGTTTCGACTGGGTGCGCGTATATCAGACCGATGGAATGAAGAATACCGACGGCACGGTAGGTGTAGTGAAAGTGCTTGACGATAATTCAGTAGAAGTCACTGCTGTCGACGGTGGTGCTTATGTCGCAGCTTCAGAGCCTCTTCTGGTTGAGGCGTATGACACGATAGGCCGCAAGGTTGCCCAGGCCTTTATTGAAGATTCCGGTTTTATCCCATTAACCAAAGGCATTTATATTATTGCGGGCAACAAGGTTCTGGTTAAATAGGCAATAGACATTAATATTCTTTATGGCGCTACAACTCATTCGGGAGTGTAGCGCCATATTTTTATTGTTTTATGGATTATTTGCCTAATTCACATTAATTAAGGCGAAGATTAAATAATTTTCGTTGTATTTTCGGTTGGAATGTGCTATCTTTGCAAACTGAATTGGACTATTGGGTTTTGGTGCAATTCATAATTTGTTGAAGATGAAAAATAGTTTATATACACTTATAGCGGCATTGTTGATGCTCTCTTCTTGTGATTCTTATAACAAGATTCTCACAACAAGCAACATCGACTACAAATATGAGGCTGCAAAGGCTTACTATCTCAAAGGTGATTACTCAAAGGCTGCCCAGCTTCTTGAGAGTATGGTTACTTTGCTCAAAGGTGGTGACAAAGCCGAAGAGTCTCTGATACTTCTTGCAAAGTGCTATTACGATTCAAAGGACTATGATACTGCATCGCAGTATTTTAAGGTATATTACACCAATTATCCCCGTGGTGAGTTTGCCGAGTATGCCCGTTTCCACTCCGGCAAGTCTCTTTTTATGGATATAACTGAGCCCGAACTTGACCAGTCGGGAACATATCTTGCTATCAGTGAACTCCAGTTGTTCATGGAGTATTTCCCATTGAGCAAGTTGCGTCCCGAGGCGCAGGATATGATTGTGAAGATGCATGACCTGCTTGTAGAGAAGGATTTCCTGTCGGCAAAGCTCTATTATGACCTCGGCGATTTTATGGCATACAAGGGCAATAATTATCTCGCTTGTATAATTACAGCGCAGAATGCTCTCAAGGATTATCCTTATACGGGCCTTCGTGAGGAACTCTCGATGCTGATACTGCGTGCACGCTACCAGATGGCGCACAAGAGTATTGAGGAGAAAAAGTACGAGCGTTATCGCGAGACAATAGACGAGTACTATGCTTTCAAGACAGAGTTCCCCGATAGCAAGTATCTTGATGAAGCCGAAAAATTCTTCAAGGAGGCCAAGGAGTTTGTGAATGATTGACCACAATGATAAATAATTAAACGATATAAAAATGGATTACAAAAAGACAAATGCTCCAACAAACACTGTCACACGCAATATGGCAGATTTTGTAAATGAGACAGGTAACGTGTATGAGTCTGTAGCAATCATCGGTAAGCGCTCAAACCAGATTGCAGCCGAGATGAAAGAGGAACTGCTCAAGAAACTCAATGAGTTCTCATCTACAACCGACAACCTCGAGGAGCAGTTCGAGAACCACGAGCAGATTGAGATTTCGCGTTATTATGAGAGACTTCCCAAGCCTACACTTATCGCGGCTCAGGAGTTTATCGACGGTAAGATATATTTCCGTGACCCTGCAAAGGATAACGTAGAGGAGGATATCTGATAACGGATCGGGTGTTATGAAGTTCCGCTTATACCAGTTGCTTTATGTCGCAGTAATTGCCCTTCTTGTATGGGCAATGGTGGAGCCTATAGTAAAGTTTACTGAGGCCGATGGCTCGTTGACGGTTATGAGTAATTTCAAGTTGCTTGCTGCTGACGGTCAGGTATCAAGGTCTGTAATTGCACTTGGGGCGTTGCTTGTGTTTGCTGTGGTAGTGAATGCTTTTGCACTTATGGTGTCGATGTTCAGCAATTTCGAGTTGCAGAAGAGAACCACAATACTCTCGTTGCTTGTTCTTGCAGGATATTATATCCTTCTGCTGATATACTCGTTCCTCTTGCTTGCCGATGCATCGCTTGAAGTAGACTTGCCGATATTGTTCCCGTTCTTTGGAATAATACTCAATTCGGTATCCTTCAATCTTATCCGCCGCGAAGAGGCGAAGATTATTGCACGGGCTACCGGTTTCAGGTTGAGAGACTGATGTCCGATAAAACATAAGGATGGTCCACGGTTCCGTGGGCCATTTTTTTGTTCTGTTGGAACATTACCTGCAATACTCTTGTTTTTAAAGTAAAAAAGAGTATGAAAAAGGTAAAGATTTCTGTTTTTGCTGACCCTGCATGTACCTGGTGCTGGGGCAGTGTGCCTGTAGTGAGGGCGTTGAGATACCGTTACGGTTCGCAGTTGGAATTCGAGTATGTAATGGGTGGAATGATAGAGGATATCACCTCTTTCAATAACCGTCGGCTGTCTATCGGTGGTGACATAGCAATGTCGAACAGGAATATCCATAAGCACTGGCTCGAGGCATCGGCCATACATGGTATGCCTGTTTCCGAGGCTCCTGTGCGCCTGTTTACCGAGGAGCACCGTTCAACAGTCCCGATGAACCTTGCATATATTGCAGCAGGGCTTTATGCCAAGTCGAATAAGGAGGTGGTGGACAACGCTGTGCAGCGCTTTCTGCGTATACTGCAGGAGATGACCCTTGTTGATGGGGCGCAAATGAACGATGCTGATAATATTGTCGCAATGTCTGCTCTGGTGGGGTTCAACCAGCAGAAATACAGCGAGGTATTTGCTGGTCCCGAGACAAAGAGAGTATATTCGGCAAATAAGGAATTGTGTAATGAGTACGATGTACACTCTTTCCCGACATATAAACTGGTGTACGCCGATGAGGAGATGATGGTGCGTGGCTTTACAACATATGAGACATTGGCGCATTGTATCGCCCAACTCTCTTATGAGAATGTAAAGCCCATTGAAGATGGCAGGGAAGCGCTTACCATTGCAAATGTGCGTACGTTCATTGAGGAATTCGGTGTGGCATACCCTGTTGAGATTGCCACAGCGTTCTCTCTTGACAGGACGGGTGGACACACGGCCTTGAACATCGAGTCGTATGCCGGATTGCCAGATATTGTTGAGGAGATGATAAAGAGCGGCGATATTGCCATGGCGCCAAAGGGTAATGGCTTCCTCATTTATACCTTGAAGCAGAAACAGAATGCTTCACAAGCCAAGGGTCGCAAGTATGCTGGTATATATTGACATTAAACGGCGGGAGATTTCTCCCGCCGTTTAATGTCGGCATTGTTGAAGAATTTCTGCACTCGCTGTGAATAAATGTGATTTATTCGCTTGTTTTTTGTATCTTTGCAAAGGAATTCAGATTATGTGAGGATATGAGAAAATTGATGATTATTCTGTCGCTTGTCGCTGTACTCGCATCCTGCTCCTCAAAGAAGGAGTATATGGTGAGGATGTTCACAACTGCCGGTGTCGTTGATATGAAACTCTATGACGAGACACCAAAGCACAGGGACAATTTTGTAAAACTTGTCAAGGAACAGGTGTACGATTCGCTTCTTTTCCATCGTGTGATAAAGGATTTTATGATTCAGGGCGGTGACCCGGATTCAAAGAATGCTGCTGCCGGCAAACTGCTGGGAGAGGGTGATCTTGGATATACTGTCGAGCCGGAATTTATGCCCGAGGTGTATTTCCACCGTCGCGGTGCTCTTGCTGCAGCACGTGAAGGGGATGATGTGAACCCCTCAAAGTCTTCTTCGGCAAGCCAGTTCTACATTGTCTGGGGAAATGTTTTCACCAAGGAGCAGCTCGAGAGGCTAAAGACGCATTACAAGCAACGTACGGGTAAGGACATAACAATTACTCCGGAACAGCTTGAGGTATATACTACTATAGGCGGTACACCGCATCTTGACGGTGATTACACTGTCTTCGGTGAGGTTGTGAAGGGCCTCGAGGTCGTGGATGCTATACAGAATGTCAAGTGTGACAGGAATGACCGTCCGTTGAGGGACGTACGTATAATAAAGATGGAACTTATAAAGTAAGAAATTGTTATGTTGAAGATTGGTGATAAGGCTCCCGACTTTTTGGGTCTTGATGAAAATGGTGCCGAGGTGCGTGTAAGTGATTATAAAGGACGTAGGTTAGTTGTCTATTTCTATCCCAAAGACAGCACTCCTGGTTGTACTGCCGAGGCATGCTCATTGCGTGACGGAATGGATGAATTGGTTGATGCCGGTTATGCTGTAGTGGGTATCAGTGCCGATAGTGCGGCTTCTCACTCGCGTTTCAAGGCTAAGCAGCAACTGAATTTCCCACTTGTTGCCGATGTCGAAAAGAGTACAATCCAGGCCTTTGGTGCCTGGGGCGAGAAAAAGATGGCAGGCAGGGTGTATATGGGTATTATACGCACTACATTTGTCATTGATGCTGATGGCGTCATTGAGAGGGTGATTACCAAAGTCGATACCAAGAATGCCGCGAAGCAGATATTGGACAATATTTGATTATTCTTAATTTTTTTCTATTTCTATGATTCAAAGTTTGTTTGTTTTCCTTGATGCGGTAGCATCAGGGGAGGTTGTTGATGCTGTCAATACAACGGGGGTTGTCGAGAAGCTGTCGGGTATGACTCCTGATGAGATTATGCATGCTATCACTGCGTTATGCATAACTCTGATGGGAAAATTCGTCAAGGTACTTCTTATTTGGTTCGTTGGCCGATGGATAGTACGTAAGGTGGTGAAGCTTATCAAGAAGATTATGGTTAAGCGCAAGGTCAATGCTTCGGTCAGCTCGTTTGTATCAAGCATGATTGATGTTGTGGCTATGGCTGTCATAATCATTATGATTATCAGTGTTCTGGGGATTGATACATCTTCGTTCATAGCGCTCTTTGCATCGGCCGGTGTTGCTGTAGGTATGGCCTTGAGCGGTACCTTGCAGAACTTTGCAGGTGGTGTGATGATTCTGCTTTTCCGCCCCTTCAAGGTAGGTGACTATATTGAGGCGCAGGGAATTGGCGGTTCTGTTAAGGAAATCCAGATTTTCAATACAATAATCAATACCCCGGACAACAAGATTATCCTGTTACCTAATGGACCTCTCTCAACCGGTATCATCAACAACTATTCGCGTGAGCCGTTGCGCCGTCTTGACCTTACTTTCTCAGTTGCCTATGGCGATGACTATGAGAAGGCTAAGGCTGTGGTGCTACGTCTTATAAAGGAAGACGGCCGTGCTTTAAATGAACCGGCAGCTCCGTTTGTAGCTCTCGGTTCGCTCAGCGCAAGCTCAATAGACTTGACAGTCCGAATCTGGTGCAAGCAGGAGGATTACTGGGGTATGAAGTTCGATCTTACACAAAAGGTGTATGAGACATTCCCCAAGGAGGGACTTAAATTCCCTTATCAGACTTTTACTGTCCAGTTGGATAAGAACTGATAAAGGCTGTGCCGTTCGTGAGGAACGGTCATGTGGGTTTTGTCGGCCGTGTTTTTGCACGGCCGATTTTTTTTTGATTTGTTAAAAATGTATCTGTACTATCTGTTTTTTAGGTCTGTGATATGTTAAAAAAGATTTATTTTGTACCTTTGCAAAGTTTTTGAAAAAGGGTATCGCAGGTTGCTTTTAGCAAGGATACCATTGTATTGCTGTTGAGAACATTTATTCTAATATACGATGGATACAAAAAAGTTGATTGACTTTCATCCAAAGTTCTTCTCTTGTATGAAGAACTATTCACGTGAGAAGTTTGGTGCCGACCTTATGGCCGGAATCATTGTCGGTATCGTGGCCATTCCTTTGGCTATTGCATTCGGTATTGCAAGCGGAGTGGGCCCGGCCGAGGGTCTTGTAACTGCAATCCTTGCCGGTTTGCTCATTTCAGTGTTCGGTGGCTCCAAAGTACAGATCGGTGGCCCCACAGGTGCGTTCATCATCATTATCTATGGTGTCATACAGCAGTATGGACTCGGAGGGCTTGCCATTGCTACCATAATGGCGGGTATAATACTCATAATTATGGGTCTTTGCCGTCTGGGAACGATAATCAAGTTCATGCCTTACCCCATTATCATAGGTTTCACGGGCGGTATAGCAATAACAATCTTCTCTACACAGATGAATGACCTGTTCGGTCTTGGAATAAGTAATGTCCCGGCGAACTTCATCGACAAGTGGATATGTTATTTCGACAATATCGGAAATATCGACTATTGGAGTGCCGGTATGGGTATCTTGAGTGTCGTGCTCATTGCCCTGACACCCAAGTTTTCGAAGAAGATTCCCGGCTCACTGTTGGCAATCGTGGTAATGACGGTTGTCGCTTATCTGCTCAAGGAATTCGCAGGCGTAACATCGATAAAGACTATCGGTGATCTCTATGAGCTCCCTTCCGGTCTGCCCTCGTTCGTCGTTCCATCTTTGGAGGGTGGGGCTTCTTTGTGGGCAACAATGCAGAGCCTTGCTCCTGTTGCGTTCACTATTGCAATGTTGGGCGCAATAGAGTCTCTGCTCTCGGCAATGGTGGCCGACGGTGTAATAGGTGACAGACACAACTCCAACACCGAGCTCATAGGTCAGGGTATTGCCAATGTAGTAGTGCCTTTCTTCGGCGGTATTCCGGCAACAGGTGCCATAGCACGTACAATGGCGAACATCAATAACGGTGGAAAAACTCCTGTAGCAGGTATCGTACACACATTCGTGCTGTTGCTCGTGTTGCTGTTCCTCGGTGGTCTTGTGGAACTTATCCCCATGCCATGCCTTGCAGGTGTGCTTGTGATGGTGTCTTACAACATGAGCGGCTGGAGAACCATTGTCTCAATGTGCAAGAGTTCGATGTCCGGTACAAGCGTGCTCTTTGTGACTCTGTTGCTGACGGTGTTCTTCGACCTTACATTGGCTATCGAGGTGGGTCTTGTGATGGCTATCGTACTCTTTATGAAACGCGCTATGGAGAGTGCCCACATTTCAGTTGTACGCGATGAGCTTGAGGTGCATCACGACGGTGAGAACGACGAGGTGCTCTCTATCCCCGCAGGTACAGAGGTGTTCGAGATTGAGGGTCCCTTCTTCTTCGGTATTGCCAACAAGTTCGATGAGCTGACACGCGACACCGATGCCATGCCGATACGTGTGATACGTATGCGTAAGGTGACATTCGTCGATGCTACAGGCTTACACAACCTTGAGATATTCATCAATGCCTCAAAGAAAGAGGGCAGGGTGGTTATTCTCTCAGGCGTACACGACAATGTGGAGAAGTCACTCCTCAAGGCCGGTATTGTTGACCTTGTAGGCAAGGACAACGTATGCAACAACATACATCTTGCCCTGCAACGTGCGGGTGAGGTCTCTGCATCAATGAATCTGAAATAACAACCATATCCTGTGGCTGTACGTGGCTTTTCTGCCTTGTACAGCCACAATTTTATCTTTATGACTTTATGAAGGGCAAGAACGGGACTCCCGGGATTATTGTATATGTCATCGCATTTGTGATTGTGGTGATATGGGGCTGTACGTTCGTGCAGACAAAAATCCTCATCAATTCGGGCTTGCGTCCCGATGAGATATTCCTGTTCCGCTTCACTCTTGCCTATATCCTTATCCTGCCTCTTGCCGGCAAAAGGCTTTTTCTCGACAATTGGACCGATGAGGCTCTTGCTGTCGCATTGGGGCTCACGGGCGGTTCGTTGTATTTCGTTACCGAGAACTATGCGTTAGCCTATGGCTATTGCTCCAATGTGGCGCTGATTGTCTGCCTGACACCAATGATAACAGCTCTCATTGTGGGCTGTTTCTACAAAAGCGAGCGCATGGGCAGGAGTGCGGTCGTCGGCTCTGCGATAGCTTTCGTGGGAATGGCGCTTGTGGTCTTCAACGGAAACTTCATCCTGCAACTCTCGCCTTTGGGTGATGTACTCGCATTGGCTGCTTGCCTATGCTGGGCGCTGTATGCACTTATAATAAAGAGGCTGCAGGACAAGTACAGCAACATGCTTGTCACACGCAAGATCTTCGGCTATGGCCTGCTCACTATCCTGCCGATGCTGCTTGCGCGCGGAGTGGATATTGAACTTCTTGTTGATGGCGGTGCTGTAGTGTGGGGAAACATACTCTTCTTGGGCTGTGTGGCATCCATGCTCTGTTTCCTTGGCTGGAACTTCTGCCTTGAGCGGTTGGGAACGGTGCGCGCGACCAACCTTCTTTATCTCAACCCGGTCATTTCAATAACTACATCGGCCATTGTGTTGGGTGAGCATGTCACATGGATTGCTATTCTTGGCGCCGTACTCATCCTTACAGGACTCTATTGTATGAGGCGCAAATGAAGCTTATCAACTTTTGTTAAATAAGTGGTTTTACACCGGACTTCTAAAGTTTATAAATGAAAAAGAGAATCAGTGAAGGCAATGCTTTCACTGATTCTCTTATATGTGGTATCTGAAACTTATTCATGCCCGAGTTTTTCTTCCAATGCCTGCCTCCAGTCTTCTCCGTTGGTGACAAGGAGTGTCTGTATACCAACTCTTGCGGCAACTTCGATGTTCTTTGCTCCGTCATCCACAAAAAGCGTCTCTTCTGCTTTCATTTTTCCCTGTTCAAGCATCTTGCGGTATATCTCCTCGCTTGGCTTGGAACAGTGCATGCGGTAACTGAAGAAAAGGTTGTCGAAATAGTCGGCAAGGGATTTGCCCGTGGGTGTGAAGTCACTTGTCAGCGCCCAACTCTGGATGAAAGGGTTTGTGTTGCTCAACACCGACAGACGGTATCTGCCCCTGAGGGTCTGCAAGTATTCGAGCAGGTGGGTGTGTATCTCCACAAGAAAGCCGAGCCATGCCTCTTTTGCCTCTTCGAATGTGATTCCTCTGCCTGCAATCGCGCTTATGCGTCGGCAGAACTCTTCGGCGTCGATGTCTCCGTTCTCTACTTCAAAGAACGGCCCTTTCTGGCAATAGGAGTTTATGTATTGTTCCGGGTTCTCTATTCCCAGGTCCCGGAATTTCTGTAGGGCTCTCTCTGTATCAATGGTGGTGAGTACACCTCCAAAATCGAACACGATATCTTTAATCATAGTCTCTCTCTTTGATTGCGAAGTTACTCAAAAATATTCAACACACACTCTCTTTATGTTTCTGGAATGATATTTTTATCTTTTTTTATTGATTGATGTGCTTAATTGCGCTATTTTTGTACGATTGTACAGAAATGATTGATTGAACAACAATATATTGGATATATAAATGGAGAATTTGGATGGACGTCTTGTCATCGGTGTCTCTTCACGTGCACTGTTTGACCTTGAGGCTGAAAATGAGATATTCGAGAAATACGGTGTAGCAAAATACCGCAAGTATCAGGAGGAGCATGAGGATGTTCCGCTTGAGCGCGGTACTGCATTCTATCTTGTAAAGAGTCTTCTTGAACTGAACAAGCAGGCCAACCGCCCCATCGTGGAGGTGGTGGTGATGTCGCGCAACAGTCCTGAGACGGGTATGCGTATGCTCAAGTCGCTCGATATGTATGGTCTTGATATTACCCGCGTGGCACTGTCGGGAGGCGAGTCGCTTTCAAAATATCTGAAAGCGTTTTCTATTGACCTTTTCCTCTCCAAGGACGAGGGTGACGTACAGCGTGTGATGGATTCGGGCTTGTGTGCTTCAGCGCTTATCTATGCACCTCCGACGGACTTCAATCCCGAGGAGAGCCGCGTAAAGATTGCCTTTGATGCCGATGCGGTGATTTTCTCCGATGAATCGGAGTGTCGCTTCAAGGAAGAGGGATTCGATGCTTTCTACAAGTATGAGAAGGAGAATGCCGATGTTCCTCTCAAGGAGGGCCCGTTTGCAAACCTGCTTAAGAAGCTGTCGCAGATTCAGGAGTGTCTGCCCACCACAATAGAACTCTCACCTTTGCGTCTGGCAATCGTCACCTCGCGTAGCTTGCCGTCGCATTTCCGTGTGATAAAGACACTGCGTAAGTGGGGCGTATATGTCGATGAGGCTTATTTCCTCGGAGGCTTGCGCAAGGATGAGCTTCTCAAGGCCTTCGGTGCGCATATATTTTTCGATGACCAGGATACACACCTCTCTTCATCAAGCAAATATGTGCCATCGGGCAAAGTGCCTTATTATTCCGATTCGCAGATAAACGGAGTTATCAAGGAACGTGAGAAAAAAAAGGCCGGGGAGGCTGAACCACAGGAATAAGAAGCTGTAGGCATGGATATTTTTCTTGTAATACTTGCGGTACTATGTGCTGTAGTAGGTGTGGTGGGCTCTATTGTTCCGGCTTTGCCCGGGCCGCCGGTGAGTTTCGTGGCTTATCTGTTGCTGTTCCTTTGTTCTGGCAGCGATGTCTCTTTCTCTTCATTGGCAATAGCAGGTGTGGTTGCGCTTGTAGTCACAATCGTTGATTTTGTTGCGCCTGCGTGGTTCACAAAAAAGACCGGCGGTAGCAAGGCTGCCACATGGGGCGCAACGATAGGCCTTGTAATAGCTCTCTTTACAGGACTTTGGGGAGTGCTTATATTGCCGTTTATCGGTGCATTGTTGGGTGAACTCAGCACGGGTACTCCAATGAACAGGGCGATGAATGTTGCATCCTATTCATTCCTTGCTTTTATTCTCACAACAGGAATAAAGATGATTTACTCATTTGTGCTCCTTGCCATGGTAACATATAATGGCTGGGGAGTATTGTTCGGCTGATACTGCCGAACTTTTTTGCATATATTGCGTTCATATAAGTGACTGCAGCCCTTTATCCGGGCTCCGGTCACTTGTCTTTTAATACTTGCCTTATGAAACGCTTTATTGCAATCCTGTTCTTCATCTGCCTCTCATTTGCGGTGGGTTATATCTCTAAAGTTATCCAGGAACCCTCAATGGTAGAGTGGTATCCGTCGTTGGTCAAATCTTCATTGACTCCTCCGGGAATGGTCTTTGCTATTGTATGGGCTGTCCTTTATCTGCTTATGGGAATATCGGCAGGTATAATATGGAATATGCGTTCCATATACACATGGCTGGTGTTGCTTGTCTTCTTTATACAGTTAGGGCTCAACCTGCTGTGGAGTGTCACTTTCTTCGGTATGCAGGCTCCGTTTATGGGTGTTCTGGTGCTCACCCTGCTCATTGTCTCGGTTGTGCTTTATATGGGCATCGCTTATATGCAGAGCAAGGTTGCCGCTTATCTAAATATCCCATATCTGCTTTGGCTGTTCTTTGCTTTGTATCTGAATGGCTATGTGGCTTACTTCAATTGAATGGAAGTATCTTCTTGTTCACATGCAATCACACTATGATTGCATGTTGCTCCGGAATATCATTGTTCAATCTCTTTTATCTTGCGTAAAAGCTCTTTCTGCTTTTCGTTGAGGGTAGGTAACAGTAGCTTGAATGTCACTATGAGGTCGCCCTGTTTCCCTTCTTGCTTGTAGACGGGGAATCCCTTGCCTCGCAGGCGCAGCTTGCTGTCGGGTTGTGTGCCCGGCTTTACATTCACTTTAACGCTCCCAGAAAGTGTTGGCAGAATTATCTCTCCGCCGAGCAGCAAAGTATATAAGTCCGTGGTGGCGGTCGTGTACAGATCATCACCCTTGCGTGTAAACTCTTTGTCGGGTTCAATGCGGAACGTGATGTACAGGTCTCCGCGCTCTCCTCCGCTCGGCGACGGTGCTCCGCGTCCCTTGAGACGTATCTTCTGTCCATCCGCAATGCCTGCCGGCAGGCTTATGCGCACCTCTTCGCCGCCTATCGAGAATGTCTGCTTGTGTGCAACAGCGGCATCGCGCAGGGAGAGTGTTATAGTTGCCTGAATGTCCTCGCCGTTTCTCTTCCGAGTGCGGAAACCACCTGCACCGAACAGTTGCTCGAAGAAGTCGCTGAATCCGCTGCTGTTGCCCGCGTTTCCGCTGAAATCTCCGAAACCGCTGAATCCCCCGAAGTCGTATCCGCCGCTGCTGTTGCCGTATTGCCGGCGCTGTGCCTTATACTCGTCAGCATGTCGCCAGTTTTCGCCGTATTCATCATATCTGCGTCGCTTCTCGGGGTCACTGAGCACTTCATTGGCTTCGTTTATTTCCTGAAAACGTTCCTTTGCAGTGGGGTCATTGGGGTGCAGGTCGGGGTGGTAACGCTTTGTAAGTTTGCGGTACGCTTTCTTTATCTCGTCAGGGGTGGCGTTGCTCTCCACACCCAGTACCTTGTAGTAATCGATGAATGCCATAGTTCCTGTTATCGTTTGTATCAATAACAAAAAACGTGGTGGTGTGGTTGATGTGAATTAATATATCTTAAAACTTTGTGTATGATTAGGATTTGGATTATCTTCGCGTCTGTTGAACAAAATTAATGCTATATGAAGAACATTTTCAGATTAATGCTTTTGTCGCTGTGTGCGGTGGCCTTTGTTGCCTGCTCCGACAGTGAAGACTATAATGCCGATACTGCAGTGACTCCATACGAGCCTGTTCCGGGGCGCAGAATGGTGGCTCAGGTAAAGACAACCAACACCCTTGATGGCCGTACATATTCTTGGGAACATAATTTTTCCTATGATGCCCAAGGGCGTATCAAGGAGATAAATACAAATATTGTGCATTACCGTGCAAACAAGTTTGACAATGTGGTACGTTTCTACAAGTGCTACATTACTTCTCAGGCGAATTATTATTTCAAAGGGGACAAGTTCTCTGTGGAGTATAGTGTTTCAAAGGAGTATCCCGATTTCCCGGATTGGAATACACGTGAAAACGGAAAAAACAACGGCCAGTTCAACGAGAATGGCAATCTTGTTTCTTTCCTTTCGCTCGATTTTGTCTACTCTAAGATGCAGTTGCAGGAGGCTCATGCCGACGGCGGTCACATATACGTCCCTTACCGAGACGCGATGGGCAATGTTACCGGTTATCAGACACGTTACCTCAATAATGACGGCAAGGATAGTCTTGTCCTCGACCGTAGCCGTGATTTCATGTATGGCGGGATAAGGAACAATACAAACTTCGATTTTTCGGGGTATTTCGGTTATTGGGGTCTTGAGAAGGCCGTTCCTGCTATAGCTACAGAGTATTATGCCTACTATCAGCTGGCTGCTTTCGGTATGCTGGGTTCGACTTCTTCGTATCTGCCTTTGGCGCAGCTTGCAAGGGATAGTGAGGGCAAACCTTTGGTTGATGAGTATGGTGCTCCTCTTTATCTCTATGGCAGATGGGAACTCGACAATGAGGACTATCCTATAAATTTTGTCGATGGCAGCGGACGAAAAACAGAAATAAGATATGTTGAATAAAAAAATGGAGAGCATGCTCTCCATTTTTTTTGTTATTTCTTACTTGCACATGTAATCAAGATATCTTGATATGGCCTCCTGGCATACCGGGCAGAAGTCGGTCAACGCTTTCATCATACATTCAGGCCAGCCACGGTATATGCCTTTCTCCAGATAACCGCCGCCTTCGTATGCTCCAATCTTCCACTCCTTTTCGGTAGTGCCCTCGGCTGCAATTGTCGGTACAGGTGTGCCCTCGGCAATCTTATTCTCCCATTTACCGTTGAAGTCGACAAAACGGGTGAGGTTTGCTTCCCAAGGCTCGACACCCTCGGGGTAGAGTGCGCTTACGGTGTTGCCGATCTCAATGTACTCGTCTCCGAGTCCCATTAGCGAGTGTCCGAACTCGTGTACATAGACCTCGCCTGTGCGGCCGGTCTTGCCGGCAGAGCCAAGTCCGTAATGGTTGTAGATACCTCCACCGCCATACTTGTCAGTGTTAGTGAGTATGTATATGCACTCATAAGGTGCGTTGGCTGCAACGTCACGTACCTTCTGGAACTCTTCGGTCATCTGGTAACGCTCGCTGTTGAAGGTGTAGAAACGGCATCCGAGCAGTGTGTTCTTCCACTCACCCTTGCCGGGGATGCTTATGCCGCTCTCCTGTGAAGGTGCCCACACTGCACGTACATTTATACGGTGCTTGTTCTGTGTGAAGGGTGCGTATGAGAAGAGTGCGTCGCTCCACATCTTGCAGGCTGCGATGAACTTCTCTTTCTCTGTGGCTGTGAAGCCGTCGGGCAACAGAACTATGTCAAGGCTGTGGGCGATGTCACCACCGATGTGGATGTCAAGCTGCTCGTATGTGGTGTAGCTCGGGTATATATTGAAGTCGTTCACCTTGATGCTCTGCGAGAACTTCTTCTCCCACACCTTGCTCTGTTTGTTGCGTGCGTAGAACTCTATTGTGAAGTCATTCTTTGGTTCGGGGAATATGACTCCTTCTGGGAACGAACGGCTGGTCTCCGTGGCCTCGGGTGTTGTCTGCCACTCGTTGAACAGTGTGCAGTAGTTGTTCTTGTAGATGACGTTGCCTGTTGCGTTGTCAATGATTCTGAAATGCTGTTCGCCGTAGTCGAACGGGTTTATCAGCGAAACGCGTGAACCGGCCCACTCGCCTTCGCGTATGAGCTTGTCGAAATAGTAGTATTCGTTCTTGCTGTCACCTGAGTGGTGAAAGTCGTAGCGCATTGTCTTGTCGGTAAAATATGTGTCGTACTTTACGTCTGTTCGGGTGATTTGTGGCGCGCCTTCAACCTTCTTTGTCGTAGAGCAGGATGTCAACGTGGCGGCTATCGCCAGCATCAAGAGAGTCTTTTTCATATCTGTAAGTTTTATTGGTTATGCAATATGTTCTTATCTAAGCGCGAAAATAGCCTATTTTTCGCTTCTTGCCTAAAAAGCTCTTTATAAAAACGGTCCTGTACCCGATTTTTTTGATAAAAGTTGCCTCAAAAGTTGATGTTGTAGCTCTTTATTCGTACTTTTGCAAAATAGAATGAACATTAATTAAATAGTTATACAAAAATTATGAAGAAATCGTTTTTTATCGTTGTGGCTTTGTGCTCAGCATTCGTTTTTACATCTTGTAAGTCAAAGGACAGTCTCTACAAGACTGCATACGATGAGGCCCGTCAGGAGCAGAACGAAGGCCAGAGCCAGCAGAGCGAGCCTGTTGAGATAGCTCCAGTCGTTTCATCTACAACCAAGAATGCAAATGTCGATGACAGCTACCGCAGCGAGAAGGTTGTCCTTGCCTCAGGTGAGGAGGGCTCTTTGAAGGCGTTCAGTGTGGTTTGTGGCAGCTTCGGTCAGAAGGCCAATGCCGAGAAGGTTCGTGCAGAACTTATCGATGAGGGTTACGAGGCAATCATAGTACAGAGCCCTAAGGGTCTTTTCCGTGTAGTGTGTGCTTCTTTCGACAGCCGCCAGGAGGCTGCCAATGCACGTGCGCAGTTCAAGGCAGATCATCCACACAATGCGGATTATCAGAAGGCTTGGTTGCTTTATAACAACTAAAATAGAAACAAAGGCATAATTGGAGGGGGCTGAACTTTCAGCCTCCTTTTTTGTTTATTAAAGAATATATAAAAATATATAATTTGGTAATTTTATAAAAAAATATAGTTATAATTGTAGTCGGAAACTATAACACAAACTAACTATATTATGAGTAAATATCCAAAAATCGGTATACGTCCTACCATAGACGGTCGTCAGGGTGGCGTACGTGAGAGTCTCGAAGAGAAGACAATGAATCTTGCAAAGGCAGTAGCGGAACTTATTTCTGCAAACGTAAGATATGCAGACGGCAAGCCGGTAGAGTGTGTGATTGCTGACGGTACAATCGGTCGTGTGGCCGAGAGTGCTGCTTGTGCAGCTAAGTTCGAACGTGAGAATGTAGGCGCGACAATTTCAGTTACATCTTGTTGGTGCTACGGATCAGAGACGATGGACATGCACCCTCATTGGCCAAAGGCTGTGTGGGGCTTTAATGGTACAGAGCGCCCGGGTGCTGTATATCTTGCAGCAGTGCTTGCAGGACATGCACAGAAAGGGCTTCCTGCATTCGGCATTTACGGACATGATGTCCAGGATCTTGATGACAATACCATCCCTGCCGATGTGGCAGAGAAAATACTGCGTTGGGCACGTGCGGCTGTAGCCGTTGCACAGATGCGTGGCGAGAGCTATCTCTCTGTTGGTAGCCAGTGTATGGGTATCGCGGGCAGTATCGTAGACCAGAACTTCTTCCAGGAGTATCTTGGTATGCGTAACGAGAGTGTCGACGAGACTGAAATCCTGCGCAGAATGGAAGAGGGTATCTATGACCACGAGGAGTATGCCAAGGCAATGGCATGGACCGAGAAGTATTGTAAGGTAAAGGAGGGCTGGGACAAGAATCGCCCCGAGAAACAGAAGGACCGTGCCGGCAAGGATGCCGATTGGGAGTTCGTTGTAAAGATGACCCTTATCGTGCGTGATCTCATGCTCGGCAACCCCAAATTGCGTGAGATGGGCTTCAAGGAAGAGGCTATCGGTCACAATGCTATAGCAGCAGGCTTCCAGGGACAGCGCCAATGGACCGACTGGAAACCGAACGGTGACTTTACCGAGGCGTTGCTTTGCAGTACATTCGACTGGAACGGCATACGTGAGGCTTATGTCCTTGCAACAGAGAATGACGCATGCAACGGTGTCGCAATGCTCTTCGGCAAACTTCTTACTGGTTGCGGACAGATGTTCTCCGATGTCCGTACTTACTGGAGCCCCGAGGCTGTGAAGCGTGTTACAGGAAAGGAACTTACAGGCCTTGCTGCAGGTGGTATGATCCATCTCATCAACTCCGGTGCTACAACACTCGATGCTACCGGTGCCAGCGTGAATGCGGCGGGTGAGCCTTGCATGAAACCTTGTTGGGAAATGACTGATGCCGATGCCGAGGCTTGCCTTGAGAATACAAACTGGATGCCTGCCGACCGTGACTATTTCCGTGGCGGCGGTTTCTCGTCCAACTTCCTCTCAAAGGGCGGTATGCCTGTTACAATGAGCCGTCTGAACCTTGTCAAGGGCCTTGGCCCCGTGCTTCAGATTGCAGAGGGCTGGACAGCGGATGTAGCTCCCGAGATACATGAGGTGCTCAATATGCGTACCGACCCGACATGGCCTACAACATGGTTTGTCCCACGTCTTTGCGACAAGGCTCCTTTCAAGGATGTATATTCAGTTATGAACAACTGGGGCGCCAACCATGGTGCTATCAGCTATGGTCACATAGGTGCAGATCTCATAACCCTAGCTTCAATGTTGCGCATCCCTGTATGTATGCATAACGTGCCGGAGGAGAATATCTTCCGTCCTGCTGCCTGGAATGCATTCGGAATGGATAAGGAGGGTGCAGACTACCGTGCTTGCCAGAATTATGGCCCTGTCTATAAATGATAATCATTATTCCTGCCCATACGGGCAGGAATATAAACTTTAATATAATGAATAACAAAACCGAAGGTTACGCTGTCAAGGAATACGGACAGCCTGTCAAAAGATATTGTCAGACTCTTGATCTTAAGGATAATCCTGAACTTATTGCCGAGTACCGCCGTCGTCACAGCGAAGGTGAGGCGTGGAGTGAAATTCTGTGGGGTATCCGTGAGGTGGGCATCCTTGAGATGGAAATATATATCCTTGATACACGCCTTTTCATGATAGTCGAGGCCCCGTTTGATTTTGATTGGGACAGTGCTATGGAGCGTCTTTCCACTCTGCCACGCCAGCAGGAGTGGGAGGATTATATGTCCGAGTTCCAGAAAGCGGCTCCGGGTAGCTCTTCAAATGAGAAATGGCGTATGATGGAGAGAATGTTCCACCTGTACGAGAAATAAGAAAATATGGATAAAAAATTGACTGAAAAACCAAAACTGGTGGAGAGACGATATCTCTTGCCGTTTATTCTTGTGACTTCGCTGTTTGCCCTATGGGGCTTCGCAAACGATATAACCAATCCTATGGTGGCTGCTTTCCAGACTCTTATGGAACTTCCGGCATCTGAGGCAGCGCTTGTGCAGTTTGCGTTCTATGGCGGATATGCCACAATGGCTGTTCCTGCAGCTCTGTTTATCCGTCGTCACAGTTACAAGAGCGGTATCCTGTTAGGTCTTGGATTGTATGCGGTTGGTGCGTTTCTGTTTATTCCGGCTGCGCATTACCAGGCATTCTCGTTCTTTTGTATATCTTTGTATATATTGACGTTCGGCCTTGCTTTTCTTGAGACTACCGCAAATCCGCTGATATTGTCGCTGGGGGCAAAGGAGACATCTACACGGCGCTTGAATCTGGCGCAGGCCTTCAATCCTATGGGCTCGTTGTCGGGTATGGCTGTCGCATCGTTGATTGTGCTTCCGCAGCTCATTTCGGACAAACGTGATGCCGCAGGTGATATAATTTATCATGGCTTGAGCGCCGCGGAGAAGGCTGATATCCGTCTGCACGACCTTGCAGTGATACGTGACCCGTATGTTGCGATAGGTCTTGTGGTGCTTGCCGTGTTTGTGGTTTTCCTCTTCACCAAGATACCTAATATCCAAGGTAAAGATGGCAAGAAGTTAAGCAACCGTGAGACACTTTTGAATCTGTGGCACAACAACATCTACCGGAGTGGTGTAGTTGCGCAGATGTTCTATGTCGCTGCGCAGATAATGGTGTGGACATTCATAATCCAATATGCCGATAATCTCGGCATTGACAAGGCTACGGCGCAGAACTATAACATATGTGCTATGGGTATGTTCCTGTGCAGCCGTTTCGTGACCACATTCCTTATGCGTTATTTCAACTCACGTACCCTGCTTGCCGTTTTTGGGGCAGGTGCTGTATGTGCATCCTTAGGTACGATATTCATTGTAGGTATGCCTGGATTGTATTGCCTCGTTGCAATCAGTTTCTTCATGTCGTTGATGTTCCCCACTATTTACGGTATTGCTCTTGAGGATGTGCGCGAAGAGGATACGACCCTTGGCGCAGCTTTTCTTGTGATGGCCATTGTTGGCGGTGCGCTTATGCCACCGATGCAGGGTGCAATAATTGATATGGGAACAGTTGCCGGTTTGCCAGCTGTTAATGTGTCGTTTGTGCTTCCTCTTTTCTGCTTTGTGGTAGTGATGCTTTACGGCTATTTCACAAGCAAGGCGGTGAAGAAATAGTATTTTACAAGGTAACGGATATACTTGGTTATAGATAAAAATTGCGCAGCACTGATGTGCTGCGCAATTTTTATCTATTTTTTACTTTTTATATGGTGGCATTCGGTTAAAAATGAGTAATTTTGCAGTTTGAAACAAATAAGGAATATGGCACGACTGCTGGCAATAGATTATGGAAAGAGAAGGACCGGGCTTGCGGTATCTGACGAAATGCAGATTATCGCGGGCGGGCTCACAACTGTGCCTACAACCGGGTTGCTTGACTATATTCTCGATTATGTCAAGCGCGAGCCGGTTGAACGGATTGTTGTCGGTCTTCCAAAGCAGATGAATAATGAACCTTCTGAGAATATGCGCCGTGTGGAACCGTTCGTGAACCGTCTGCGTAAGCTGTTGCCGGATATACCTGTCGACTACCATGACGAACGTTTCACCTCGGTCTTGGCACAAAGGACAATTATAGAGGCCGGAATAAAGAAGATGGCACGCCGTAACAAGGAACTTGTGGACGAGGTGAGCGCTACAATTATCCTTCAATCATATATGGAAAGCAGAAGAAACTGAAAACTGAAAACGATGATATTACCTATTTATTTGTATGGGCAGCCTGTGCTGCGAAAGGTTGCGGAGGATATCACTCCCGACTATCCTGAGTTGAAGTCTCTTATCGAGAATATGTTCGAAACAATGCACAACGCCGAGGGTATCGGCCTTGCTGCACCACAGATTGGTCTTGCAATACGTCTTGTGGTCATTGACCTTGATGTGTTGTCCGAGGACTTTCCCGAGTTCAAGGATTTCAGCCGCGTGTATATCAACGCACATATCCTTGAGACTTCGGATGAGACCGAGGGTATGGAAGAGGGCTGCTTGAGCCTGCCTGGTATACATGAGAAAGTGACACGTCCTTCACGTATACACGTGAAGTATCTTGACGAGAACTTCGTGGAGCATGACGAGTGGGTAGAGGGTTATCTTGCGCGTGTGATGCAGCATGAGTTCGACCATCTTGAGGGCAAGGTGTTTGCCGACAGGATATCCATGTTGCGCCGTCAGATGAACAAGGGCAAGCTTGCTAATCTGGCTAAGGGTAATGTGGCTTGCGGTTACAAGACAAAAAGAGTGATGCGATGAGTCGGTTGAGGGCCATGGTTGCTCTTGCCTTTGTGCTTGCAGTACAGCTGTGCTGTGCCCAGTTGAATACAAGGCGAGTGATGGAGATAGGGCGCAATGCGCTCTATTTCGAGGACTATGTGCTCTCGATTCAGTATTTCAATCAGGTAATCGAGGCAAAACCGTTCTTGCACGAACCATACTTCTTCCGTGCTCTTGCAAAGTATTACTTGGAGGATTATTCGGGTGCGGAGCAGGATCTTGACACGGCTATCGTGAGGAATCCCTACATATCGCGATGCTACCAGTTGCGCGGTCTTTGCCGTGCGAACAGGGATAGTCTCTTGTTGGCGGAGCAGGATTTCAGGAGGGCGCTGCGTTTCAATCCTCATGACAGTGAGGTCTGGCAGAATCTCGGAGCCGTGGCCATGCAACAGGAGGATTGGGAAAAGGCTGCGACAGTGCTCGATTCATTGCTTCTTTTCTATCCCCGTGACAGCCACGCCTATCTTATGCGTACTCAGGTCGCCTTGAATGTGGAAGATACGGTTACAGCGCAAAAGATGGTTGAGCTTGCCGTGGCACATGACCGCTATTCGGCTGACGTTTATGGAGCAAGGGCTGTCGTGAAATCTGTGACAGGTGAATATGAAGCCGCAGAACAGGATCTTGACAGAGCTATAGAACTTTTGCCGAACCAGTGCAACAATTACATAAACCGTGCCCTTGTCCGTTATAACAGGAACAATCTGCGTGGAGCCATGGAGGATTATGATATGGCACTCTATGTAGAGCCTGCGAATTTCGTGGCGCACTATAACCGCGGAATCCTGCGTATGGAGGTGGGTGATGACAACCGTGCCATAGAGGATTTTGATTGGATCCTTGATGTGGACCCTGACAACACTCTCGCACGTTTCAACAGGGGGCTTCTTTCCAGGAACGTCGGTGATTACAAGAGGGCTGTTGAGGATTTCTCGAGGGTAATCAGTGATTATCCCAATTTTGAATATGCTTACCAATGCCGTGCCGAGGCATACCGTAAGATGGGGGATTCGCGAGCAGCCAAGGCTGATGAGGATTGGCTTCTCAAACGCCAGTACGAGATGTTTGTCAGCGGTGGAAAGGTTTCTGCCGACGAGTATGTGGCAAGTGAGGACAAGACACGCAAGAGCTCCGACAAGAATGTACGCAACTATAACAAGATGATATCGTCTGATATCGCAGATGACAAGAAGTATACAACGGAGTATCGTGGCAAGGTGCAGAACAGGGCTGTCAATGTTGAGCTGGAGCCCATTTTTGTGTTGACATACTATGAATCCGTTTCTGAGCTTGAAAGAAAAGATGTTTATTACAAGCCTCTTGAAGAGATGAACAGGTCGTTGTCCGGTTCTCCTTTGCTGTTGACGAATGGTGAGCGTGCCCTTGCCGAGCAGGAGGTGGTTGCCCATTTTGCAAGCATTGATGATTTGTCCAAAGAGATAGCGGCAAATCCTTCAGATGTCCGGGCTTTGTTGAGGCGCGCCCTCGATTATTATCTTGTACAGAATCTTGAAGAATCAATGGGTGACCTTGATGCGGCTGTATCGGTTGCTCCCGATATGTGGGTGCTCTATTTTGTCCGTGCTTTTGTAAGATATAAGGATCTTGAAATACAGGAGGCGAATGTCGGGAATGAGGATGTAGGGATTGCTCCAAAACACACGTCGGGGTTGCCGAATATTGATTTCAGAAAGGTCAAGGATGATCTTGACAAGGTGGTGGAACTGATGCCTGATTTTGCATGTGCATATTTCAACCGTGCCAATGTGTCGGCAAAGTTGAGCGACTTCAAGTCGGCTATTGTCGATTACACAAAGGCTGTTGAGATTGACAGTCGCTTTGCCGAAGCCTATTTCAACAGAGGCCTTGCGAGGATATATACAGGAAATGGCGAGGAGGGTATTGCCGATTTGAGCAAAGCAGGTGAGTTGGGTGTATTCCAGGCCTATAATCTTATCAAACGCTTCCAGATGAGCGGAAAGTAATGTCTCATCTGCTGCTTATGTCAAAAAAGTTTATCTCTATTGTCGGATTATCTTTTTTTTGTATCTTTGCACATTAACGCAAAAATATACTGCACTCGCTGCGGGATATTGGAACAAATTTCATATATATCGCTCGTCTGTTGCTGTTTTTGCTGTTTTATAGTTAAAATAAAAATTAAATGATATGATAAAGATTTCATTCAATGGCGAGGTTCGTGAGTTTGCTGCGGAAGGCAAGTCTTACATCGAACTCATTTCGTCTGTCGATCCAAAGTTGCTCAGCAGCTATGTGGCTGCAAAGCTTGGTGATGAGGTCATTGACCTCCGTGATGTGCCTGCCGACGGTGCAGAGGTGGAACTTGTAGGTCTTGATTCAAAAGAGGCCCTTACTGTGCTCCGCCATACAACAACACATATAATGGCCGAGGCTGTAAAGCACTTGTTCCCCGAGGCTAAGGTTACTATCGGTCCTGCTACAGAGACCGGTTTCTTCTATGACTTCGAGTGCACTCCTTTCACAAAGGAGAACCTTGAGGCTATCGAGAAGGAGATGAAGAAGATCATCAAGTCAAGCCCACGCATCGAACGCAAGGAGGTGAGCCGTGAAGAGGCTATCGAACTGATGAAGGCTAAGGGTGAGACATACAAGCTCGAACTCATCGATGCAATCCCCGAGGGCGAGCGCATAACACTCTATTCACAGGATGATTTCGTAGATCTCTGCATGGGCCCGCACTTGCTCAATACAAGGCTCATCAAGGGTTTCAAGCTACTCTCTTCGTCAACAACATACTGGCGCGGTGACAAGAACAACCCGTCTCTGTCACGTATATACGGTACAGCGTTCTTTACAAAGGAGGACCTTGAGGCTTACCTTGCCCACCTTGAGCACATCAAGAATATCGACCACAACAAGATCGGTCGTGAGATGGAGCTCTTTACGACCGTTGACGTTATCGGTCAGGGCTTGCCTTTGCTCATGCCGAAGGGCGCGAAGATTGTGCAGACACTCCAGCGCTGGATCGAGGACCTTGAGGACAATGAGTGGGGTTATATCCGCACAAAGACTCCTCTCATGGCAAAGAGCGACCTCTACAAGATTTCAGGCCACTGGGATCACTATAAAGAGGGTATGTTCGTGCTCGGCGACGAGGAGACAGACAAGGAGGTGTTTGCCTTGCGTCCCATGACATGTCCTTTCCAGTACTATGTATACAAGGCTACACATCACTCATACCGTGACCTGCCTTTGCGCTACAGCGAGACATCGACTCTGTTCCGCAACGAGGATTCAGGTGAGATGCATGGCCTTACACGCGTGCGCCAGTTCACAATCAGTGAGGGTCACCTTATTGTACGTCCCGACCAGATGGTCGAGGAGTTCAAGAAGTGTCTTGCATTGGCAAAGCACGTGATGGAGACTCTTGGCCTGCAGAACGATGTGACATATGTCCTTGCAAAGTGGGATCCCGAGAACCGCAAGAAGTACATTGGTGAGGCCGAGGTTTGGGAAGAGACACAACAGCATATCCGCGAGATGCTCACCGAGCTTGAGATTCCTTTCATCGAGGAAGTGGGCGGTGCAGCGTTCTATGGCCCAAAGGTGGATATCAACGCAAAGAACGTCTACGGCAAGGAGGATACAATGATTACCGTACAGTGGGATGCTCTCCTGGCTGCGCAGTTCGATATGTACTATGTTGACCAGAACGGCGAGAAGGTGCGTCCTTATATCATCCACCGTACAAGTATGGGTTGCTACGAGCGTACACTCGCATGGCTTATCGAGAAATATGAGGGCAAGTTCCCTACATGGCTTGCTCCTGAGCAGGTGCGTGTATTGCCTATTTCGGAGAAATATGGTGACTACGCATACGAGGTTGCTGCTGAACTCAAGAAGAACGGAGTGCTTGTGCACGTTGACAACCGTTCTGAGAAAATCGGTTACAAGATCCGTGACGCGCGTAATAACCGTGTACCTTATATGCTTGTACTTGGTCAGCAGGAGGAGGCGGACCGCACAGTGGCCGTACGCAGCCGCTTTGCAGGCGACGAGGGTGTGAAACCTGTTGCAGAGTTCGTTTCGGCTATCTGCGAGGAGATCCGTACACGTACAATACGCAAGGAGATAGTAGCGGAAGAAGGAAAGTAAGATGGGACCTGTGTCCGTAGGTCATACCTTGATTTTTTAAAATAGTATCAATCAAGGCTGCCATCAGGCAGCCTTGATTGTGTAATAAGCTCTTACGTCGTCATTTTTTTTACAGTCCGGTTAAAAATAATGGTCAAAGTTCTTCTTTATGTGACAAATAAGTGATAAATTTGCAACCGATTTTGAAAAGTTATGCCCGTTATTCGGGTTTTAGAAAGAAGGAACTTATATAATATTTAATGAAGAACGACAATCTGAAGAACCAGTATCGTGTAAACGAACAGATTCGCGCAGCAGAAGTGCGCATTGTAGGCGATGACATCGAGTCAGTTGTAATGCCGACTCATAAAGCTCTTGCCCTTGCCGAAGAAAAAGAGTTGGACCTTGTGGAAATTTCTCCAACAGCCAATCCACCAGTGTGTCGTTTGATTGAGTATTCAAAGTTTCTTTACCAGATGAAGAAACGCCAGAAGGAGCAGAAGGCGAAGCAGGTGAAGATTGATGTAAAGGAGATCCGTTTCGGTCCGCAGACCGACGAGCACGATTATAATTTCAAGCTCAAGCACGCAATCAGCTTCCTCAAGGATGGCGATAAGGTCAAGGCTTATGTATTCTTCAAAGGACGTTCAATCCTTTTCAAGGAGCAGGGTGAAATCCTGTTGTTGCGTTTTGCGAAGGACCTTGAGGAGTACGGCAAGGTAGATTCAATGCCGGTACTTGAGGGTAAGCGCATGACAATCATGTTGTCGGCAAAGAAGGCAGCTCCGGCAAAGAAGGAGAAATCTGCAAAGCCACAGCAGCCTGCAGCCGAGCCTGTAAAAGAAGACTAAAAAAGCGAGTAGTGTTGGATAGTACGCTACCGATAATTGTTAACTAATAATTTTTTTAAAAAAATGCCAAAAGTTAAGACTAACTCCGGTGCCAAAAAAAGATTCGCTCTTACCGGAACAGGTAAAATCAAGAGAAAGCATGCTTATCACAGTCACATCCTGACTAAGAAGACAAAGAAGCAGAAGAGAAACCTTGTACACATTACAACTCTCGATCCTGCTAATGTTAAGAGTGTTAAGGAATTGTTGTCATTGCGTTAAGTATTGTATTATTAACCGAATGTATTAGCTCATAAGTTCGCAAAACGGCGACGCTAACATTCAAAAGAATTTAAAACTATGCCAAGATCAGTAAATCACGTTGCTTCAAGAGCAAGAAGAAAGAAAATTTTAGGTTTGACCAGAGGTTACTTTGGTGCAAGAAAGAACGTATGGACCGTAGCCAAGAATACTTGGGAGAAGGGTTTGACATACGCATTCCGTGACCGTCGTAACAAGAAGCGTGAGTTCCGCGCACTTTGGATTCAGCGTATCAACGCAGCTGCACGCCTCGAGGGTATGTCTTACTCTCAGCTTATGGGTGCTCTTCACAAGGCTGGTATCGAGATCAACCGCAAGGTTCTCGCTGACCTCGCTTTGAACAACCCTGCAGCTTTCAAGGCTATCGTAGACAAGGTGAAGTAATAGGCTTCTTACTTGATAAAACCTAAAAGCGCCATCATAAGATGGCGCTTTTCTTGTTGATGTCGATCAGTATCGGAAATGATTTGCATATATTAATGTGAGTTCTGCATAAACTCTATAAAATCGCGCACTTTGTCTTTATGAGTGAGATGAAGAATCTCTATCAGTGGTTTTTAAGATTTTTTCGGGCAAAGCCCTCAACAACGCGTCTCACTACGTATCGGAATGACAAGTACGCGAAAAGTACAAGCAATGTCATCCCGAACCCCGTGTGAGGGATCTCAAAACCGCGCACAGAGATTCTTCGCTCTGCTCAGAAACGAAGTTCGCCGCCCGAAGGGGCTAAAGGCAATGACAAAACAACGTTTTGTTATCGGTGAGTTCATTAGTGTAACGATGAACGAACCAATGCTCTTTTGTTTTGTTATCGGTGAGTTCATTAGTGTAACGATGAACGAACCAATGCTCTTTTGTTTTGTTATCGGTGAGTTCATTAGTGTAACGATGAACGAACCAATGCTCTTTTGTTTTGTTATCGGTGAGTTCATTAGTGTAACGATGAACGAACCAATGCTCTTTTGTTTTGTTATCGGTGAGTTTTGCAGCAACAGGTCAAACGTGGCACTCCCACCCCTCCGCCAGTAAACTGGCACCTCCCCTCAGGCAGAGGAGGAATTTAACTTATGCCGTTTGGGTTGCGAAAAGCAAAACGAGTCAATGACAGTGCAAATATAGAATGACAGGAATTGGTACACCGAGTACTTTGCCAATCCTGTTATTTTCTTTCTACAATCTCGAACGGAACTCTGACCGATACACCGCTCTTCATCATGTCCATGATGTTGGGGTATATACGTTCTTTGAAACTCTCCCAGCTGCGCTGCTCCAGGTTGCTCCAGGCAGCCTCGGCAATAGCCATTCCCCGTGGGAATGTCATATAAGTAAGGCGGTTTATGTCTTTTATCGCTTCTGCCCACAGCGTTGCCATGACGCCTTCTATGTGTGCCTGCTCCTCTTCTGGCAGGCCATATCCCGGGTCAAGATCGTATGTCTTCTTCAGTGTAGTCACCGGCATGCCCCAGTTATTGAATTCGGGGAGGTCTCCAGGATACTGCGGATAATCGAGGTAGGCGTGTTCTCCGGGTGCCATAATGAGCTTGTGCCCGTGCTTGCGTGTAAGCTCAATGCATTTGGGGGTGAGTGCGTTTCGCCAGGTTACGAGTGTCACATCCGCAGGGTAGGGGAACAGGTATTCGTTGGCGGGTGGCCATATGTTGTCAAGTTCGCACCACAGAACGGGTTCCTTGCCGTTCTTGCGCACTATATCGAGAATCTTTTCAAAGAAGGGTGTCATCAGTTGAGACGGCTTGTCATAGCCCATCTTTTTCATCAAGGCGAGGCAGTCGGGACATTTTGCCCAGTTCTGCTGCACTGCAGCTTCGTCGCCTCCAAGATGAATCTTCTTTGACGGGAACAATAGTGCTACTTCTCTTATGATATCTTCGTATATCTTGTATCCCTTTTCCTTGCTTGCGCATAGCATCATGTTGGTGGTACTGCCAAGGTCTTTCTTCTCGTTGTGGCGGAATGAGCATCCAATCTCGGGGTATGCGGCCAATATGGCAACGGAGTGCCCCGGGATGTCAAGTTCCGGAACAACCTCTATATTGCGTTGTGCTGCGTATGTGATGATGTCTTTTATCTCCTCCTGTGTGTAAAAACCGTTGTCGGGGCCTTGGTCGCTTGCTCCCGGCTTGCGGTTCGCGCCAATCTCAGTCAGTTTCGGGTGGCTCTTTATCTCTATGCGCCACCCCTGGTCATCGGTGAGGTGTATCTGCAGCACGTTGAACTTGAAACGTGCCATCTGGTCTATGAAGAATTTCACATCTTTTACCGGCAGGAAGTGGCGTGCCGGATCAATCATTACAGCGCGGTAGCCGTAACGTGGATTATCATCTATGTAAATGTGTTCTATTCTTTGTTCTGCTGTATTGCAGATGTCGCCCATCAACAACTGGTCAAGGGTCTTCAATCCCCAAAAGAGTGCTCCTTCGGTTGCACCTTTTATGCTTATTCCCTTATTGTCGACCTTAAGGGTGTAGTGCTCCTTGCCTTGGAGCGTGTTGTCTGTGACAAGTTCTATGCGGTTGCGTTTGCTCTCTCCCTCTTCTGCGAGCGCAATTCCTGTCCTATTCTCAATAATCTGTTTCAACTCCTCGATAAGGAATGAACCTTTGGGTAGGGTGCTGTCTATTGTTGTCTTGCTGTTTATCTGGAATGTCTCGCCTTTGCAGCTCTGGGTTATGCTGTTGGGCATAGGAACCAGTGCGGAAGTGCTGTTTTGCGCTATTGTGGTGGCGCATGACAGTGCAAAGGCTACTGCAATCGCCAATGAAAAAAACTTTTTCATAGCTACTTCTTTATTTTTAGTTTGTTGAGCGCCTGCTGGTATCGGTGGGCGTTCGCATTGTGTTCGCTTAATGTCTTGGCGAAGTTGTGGGTGCCCGAGAAGTCTTCCTTTGCGCACATATAAAGGTAATCGTGTTTCTTGTAGTTCAGTACGCTCTCGAGGCCCTGCTTTGTAGCAATGCGTATGGGGCCCGGTGGCAGTCCGGTGTGCTTGTAGGTGTTGTATGGTGATTCCACCTCAAGGTCTTTGTTGAGTATGCGTTTGCGTGTGGGGTCGCCTAATGCGTATTTTACAGTGGGATCCGCCTGCAGCGGCATGCCTTTTTTCAGTCGGTTTATGTAAAGTCCTGCAACGATGGGTTTTTCCTCGTTGTTGTTGGTCTCCTCGTCGACAATGGATGCAAGGGTGGCTACCTCTTCTGGGCTCATTCCTAACTTGTCGGCTTTGGCCTTGCGCTCGTCATTCCAGAAATTTCTTCTCTCCTTCATGAAGCGGAGCATGAGATCTTCGGGTTTTATGTTCCAGTATACCTCATATGTCTCGGGGATGAATAGCGATGGGAATGTTTCTACAGTGTAACCTATCCTCTGTTTGTATATCGGGGAAGTCATGAACTCTACAAGTTCCGAAGAGTCCAGCATCAACTGCCTCGATACGCTGCCTACGAGCTGTGCAATATTACGTGTGGCTGGTACAACTAACTTTACGGGTGTTTGGGTGTTGCTTACGATGCGGTAGTATATGTCTTTCATGGTGTCGCCGTCCTTTATGGCGAATTTGCCGCTACGCCTCTTGCTGTCAAACTTGTTGTGCTTTGCCAGGATGGCAAAACCTTCGGCCGATGCGGGGGCGATTATCTCCTCTAACTGCTTGATTACGTTGGTTGTGCTGTCTTTGGGTGTTATGTATAGGTAAGCTGTCTCTTCAATGCTTATCTGTTTTACGCGGGTTGTGTAGTATTTGGATATAATGTCGCTTGCCATGAAAATGGCTATACCGAGTGCTACGGCTATTGTACCCAGAAAATATGCTTTTTTTGTACTCATCTGTCTGTGTAAAAATCAATGTATGAACTAATCCTTGCAAATATATGTTTTTTAAGTATAAATAACAAAGGTGGGGGGTGCTTTACTTTTCAGCGTTGATAATTTAAAGGAAATAATTATAAAATTCGTCCGGTTTTTATTATCTTTGCAAAGATTTGTGTACTATGCTTTGCTGTGCGCAGTCTTATTTGGTGTGGAATAAAATACAATACAATAATATGGAGAGATTCAAGTGCAAAAACATTTTTCTGCTGTTGCTTCTGTCGCTTATGGCGGTAACGTCGTGTACATCTTACAAGAAGGTCCCTTATTTGCAGAATAGCGGTGATTTTGATCCTATGTCTGCCGTTGAACTTCATGAGGCAAGGATTATGCCACAGGACTTGTTGAATATTACAATCGTCAATCCTGAAAACGCGGCTGCGTCAATGGCGTATAATCTTGTGGCTCCTGTAGATATGAGCAGAACCTATTCCTTGACAACCCAACCGGCATTGCAGAATTATATTGTGGGCAATGACGGCACTGTAAATATCCCGACATTGGGTGTTGTGGAGGTAGCCGGCAAGACTTTGGCTGAGGCTGAAAAGCATATTTACTCGCTTGTTAAAGGTGCTTTCACCGTCAATCCTTCTGTGACAGTGCGTTTTGTGGATTTCAAGATTTCCGTATTGGGCGAGGTAACAGCCCCCGGTACATATTCGGTAAAGAATGGTAAGGTGAATATATTTGAAGCCTTGGCTCTTGCGCGTGATCTCACTGTGTACGGTATGCGCGACAATGTCAAGATAATCCGTGAAGACAAGAGTGGCAAGAAGAATATATATGAAGTAAATCTTAATGATGCGAATATATTGACATCTCCTTATTATTATCTGCAACAGAATGATGTGGTATATGTGACTCCGAACAAATCAAAAGCCAAGAATTCTGATATAGGTTCGTCTACATCACTATGGTTCTCGGCAACTTCAATACTTATATCTTTGACATCATTGATGTATAACATCCTTAAATAAAACAGCTATGCAGCAAAAAGAAAGTATGACAACCCCGCTTGTTGAAGAAGAAGAGTTTGATATTAGAAAGATCTTTTCTTATGCAATTGCCTATTGGAAACTGATTGTTGTTTCTGTTGTCTTATGTATGGTTGCGGCATTTGCTTATTTGCGTGTTGCTGTGCCAAAGTATCAGGTTACAGCGAAAATTCTTCTGCAAGACAAGAATAAAGGATCGTTCTCCTCATCGGCTGATATGCTTGCCGATTTCGGATTTCAGGCGCAGAATACTAATGCGGAGAATGAAATGGAGGTGATGAAGTCTATGTCGGTGGTACGTGGGGCTGTAGCTAAGAGTGGGTTGAATGTGTCTTATATGATACCAGGCGTCATAAATAAGCCTATATATAAAGAGGCTAGTCCGGTATTCGTGACATATGGCACATCTGCTCCTGGTGATGCTCCGATGGATTCCTTGACAAAATTGTATTCTCCTATAAAGATGCTTTTCCACTTTGACGGAAACGGAAAGGCAGAATTGGAGTACAGTTGTTATGTGGGTGGTTCAAGTGAACCTCAGGAGTTCAAGGCTGTAATCGGCTCATATCCGTATCTTTTGCAGACCCCATTAGGCAATGTTCTTATTGAGAAGAATGCTGCTTTTGAACAGAACGTCACCGGTGATTTGATTGTCACGTTGAATCCACTTGAGAGCGTAGCTCTTTCGTATATGTCAGCATTGAATATTGCTCCGGTATCAAAGAATTCGTCAGTGGCGGTCCTTGCAATCAATACTCCGTTGCCGAAAAACGGAATGGAGTTCCTCGATGCTGTTATTGAGAATTATAATTATGTGACAAATGAGGAGAAACGTCAGGTTGCACGTCAGACAGAGGCTTTTATCATTGAGCGTATCGATTCTTTGAGTAAGGAACTTGTCGTAATGGAGACAAGACTTTCCGATTATAAGAAGAAGAATGAACTTATTGATCCTAAACTGGATGCTCCTCAGGTAAGTCTGAATAAGACAGAGTATACAAAGCAGGTCGAGGAGATTGACCTGATGCTCAAGTCTTCAAAATTCCTGAAGGATTTTGTTCACAATCCGAAGAATGACCTAAAGGTCGTGCCAACAACGTTTGGCCTTACAATAGACCAGTCGTTGGTGGCGCTCATTACCAATTATAATAAGGAGGTTATAGAACTCAATCAGTTGCAGCTTTCTGCGACGGGAGATAACCCCTTGCTCAGGAATGCAACAATACGTGTCAAGCAGCTCCAGTCGGATCTTCGCGTGGCGATAGATGCTTTTGACCGTTCTTTACACCTTCAGCGTGACGCTATAGCAACCCTTTTGGCAGGTTATACTTCGCGTTATGAGCAGTCTCCCGATATCGAGCGTGAGCTTGTGACAATAGAGCGTGAGTGCGCAATCAAGTCCGAGCTTTATGTGATGTTGCTGCAGAAATACGAGGAAAATGCCCTCAGCTTGGCAGTCACTTCAAACAACCTCAGATGTATCGATAGCCCGTTGCTTGTAGGCCGTGTTGCTCCAAACAGCAAGATGATATTCCTTGTTGCGCTTTTTGTGGGTCTTTTGATACCGGCAGCAATAATATATGTACGTGAATCGATGCGTACCCAATTGACAATCAATGACGATTTGTCAACTTTGACAACATTGCCATGTGTCGGAAATATCCCTGTAAAGCACTCTGTCAAGGGTGAGCGCAGTAAGGCTGTTGTTGTTGCGCGTAACAAGAATGATATTATGGCCGAGGCTTTCCGTACGCTCCGAACAAATCTTCAGTTTGTGATGAAGAAATCAACAGGAAAGGTGGTCATGTTTACGTCAACAACTTCCGGTGAGGGTAAGACTTTTGTTGCCTCCAATCTTGCCATGAGTGTTGCATTGCTCGGAAAGAAGGTGCTTCTTATGGGCCTTGATATACGTCGTCCACGTCTTGCCGAGATGTTCGGGTTCAATAAGTATGACGAGGGTATAACAAGTTATCTGGCTGCGGACGAGAAGGATACTGATATTCTTGACCGTGCTATCAGGCCTTCGGGTATTGAGGAGAACCTTGATATCCTGCCTGCAGGTATTGTTCCTCCAAACCCTGCTGAGTTGCTTGCCCGTCCTAATATGGATAAGGCTATCGAATACCTCAGTACAAAGTATGATTACATAATTCTTGATACAGCGCCGGTAGCTCTGGTTACCGATTCAATGATTATCAGTCGAGTGGCTGATGCGGTAGCGTATGTAGCTCGTTTGGACTATACCCAGAAGGCTGATATAAAATATCTAAACAATATTGTAGCCGAGGGTAAGTTAGAGAATGTCTCTTTGGTTGTCAATGGCGAGGATGTCAAGAAGAAAATGTACGGTTATGTCAGTACCCGTCGAGGAAGCAACAAGTATGTTGGATATGGATACGTCTCTAACGAGGAACAGAGTAAAAAGTAGAATGGTTGTGTAGCTCTCCAGATGGGTTCTCGGGCCCATATCCGTCAATTTGAGATTTTGTTTGAAAAAATATATTCAAATTGGTTGGTAAATGAAAAAAAAACTGTACCTTTGCAACCTGAAACGATGATGCTTCATCTTTTCGGATAAACGTATAGACTATGAGTTTATTAAAAGAGAAATACGCTAAATATGATTTGCCACAGCGCTTTATGGCAATGGGAGTATATCCTTATTTCCGTTGCATTGAGAGCGAGCAGGACACTGAGGTGTTGATGAGTGGCAAAAAGGTTCTGATGTTTGGCTCGAACTCGTATATGGGTCTTACCAATCATCCAAGAATCAAGGAGGCGGCCATAGCTGCGACTCGCAAATATGGTACCGGTTGTGCCGGTTCACGTTTCTTGAATGGAACTGTTGATATTCATCTTCAGCTTGAGAATGAGCTTGCGCAGTTTGTCGGTAAAGACGAGGCGTTGGTATACTCAACAGGTTTCCAGGTGAATTTGGGCGTTCTCTCTTGTATCACAGGACGTAAGGATACAATCATCTGTGATGAACTTGACCACGCGTCAATAGTAGATGGACGTCGTCTTTCGTTCTCGACTGTACGCAAATTCCGTCACAATGATATGGAGGGTCTTGAGAAAGAACTTCAGGCATGTGACCCTGCAACAATCAAGATGATTGTGGTTGATGGTGTGTTCAGTATGGAGGGTGATATTGCAAATCTGCCCGAGATTGTACGTTTGAAGAAAAAGTATAATGCAAGCATCTTTGTAGACGAAGCTCATGGTTTGGGAGTGCTTGGAAGGCAGGGACGTGGAACTGCCGACCATTTTGGCCTTACAGACGACGTTGATTTGCTCATGGGTACATTCAGCAAGTCTTTGGCAACAATCGGTGGTTTTGTGGCTGGTGACAAGGAGGTAATCAACTATATCCGTCACAATTCACGTTCTTACATCTTCAGTGCAAGCAACACGCCGGCAGCGACAGCCGCAGCTCTTGAGGCTTTACATATCATTCAGGAAGAGCCTGAACGTTTGGAGAACCTTTGGAAGATTACAAACTACACATTGAAGAATTTCCGCGAGATAGGTTTCGAGATAGGCAATACATCAACACCTATTATCCCAATCTATATCCGCGATACCGACAAGACTTTCCTTGTGACAAAGTTGCTTTGGGAAGCAGGTGTGTTTGTTAATCCGGTTGTTCCTCCCGCATGCTCGCCACAGGATACATTGATCCGCTTCTCACTTATGGCAACCCATACAAAGGAGCAGGTTGATAGGGCGATAGAGGCAATGGTGCCCATCTTCAAGCAGTTGGAGATTATAAAGTAAAAAAAATAAAGTTTTCGGGGTGTAGCGCAGTTGGTAGCGCATCTGGTTTGGGACCAGGGGGTCGCAGGTTCGAATCCTGTCACCCCGACAACTTTCAAAGAGTGTCTATGATTGACGGGCAAGGCACTTGATATAGATTGTTCTGATTACAGTCATTATCCGTTATTCGGGGTGTAGCGCAGTTGGTAGCGCATCTGGTTTGGGACCAGGGGGTCGCAGGTTCGAATCCTGTCACCCCGACAGAAATCTCTCAGGAATGTTTTCTTGGGAGATTTTTTTTGTGCTTGCAGGCAAAGGTAGCAGGTTGGGTTCACCTGCAAACTATAGGGGGAATATCTTTTTAACACAGACAAAACATT
>CALCYA010000003.1 GCA_937906165.1 uncultured Bacteroidales bacterium
GATTAAGGGTAAGTTGTATAAAAGAATATAAGAGATTGTTTAATGTTTTGTCTGTATTAAAAAGATATTCCCCTATGGTTTGCAGGTGAACCCCGAAAGGGGTACTTCTTTTTTGCAATGGTCCTTTTGACTCCACTTGCTGTTCGCAACCCAAGCGGTGTGACTTACAGCCACACTGCGCTTGACCTATTGCTGCAAGTGTCGTCTAAAGGGGTACTTTTTTTTGCAAAAAAGAAGTACCCCTTTTCACAAAGAGATACTTCCAACATTTACTAAACAACTAAGAAAAAACTATACTATCATTGTGCCTTTAACAAAGCATAGGCAAATATATCTATTTAAAATTTAAAAAGCAACATAAATTGGGGAAATTAACACAAACATGTCAATAAATTCAACAATCGATTATTTTTATACCATTAAAACCACTGGCACAAAAAAAATCACACTTTCAAATCCCGCATAAATATACAGATACACAAAACAACTATGCAAAACCCATTACCTGAGCCTGTGCCTCATGAAATGTTTTGAAACAAACAATACAAAATATATCAGTGATGCGAAGACCAATATTGCACTGAATGTAAAACTGCCTGAATAACCGTTCACTGACAATGCTCCGCCCAACAGCATTCCCGCTCCAATACCGACATCCCATCCGGTGAGATAAGTGGCATTGGCTGTGGCACGACGTGAATGCGGCGCCATATTAATAAATAAGGTATTGAACGCTGGGAATATTGTTCCGAAACCGTAACCGATGAAAAATGCCGAGAGGAAATACAACGCAAAGCCCGCAGTGAAGTCAAAGCCACACACAGCAGCCAACAGAGCCTCACCGATGACTCCCAAAAGCGCAATGACGATACCGCGCGAGATTGTCTGCGTTATATAACCTTTATCCACCCTCTTGCCCGAAATGAGACGAGACACTATAAGTCCTGCACCCTGGACTGTAAAGAAAAACCCTACCCCTTCGGTTATGCCCACCTCAGCAGCATATATTGCAATATAGCTCGATGTCATGCCGTACGGTATTGCAAGCATGAAGAAGGCCAACGAAGCCGGAATACCCTCAAGCAGAATAAAGCGGTCGATAGAGAACACCTTACCGATTTTCTCTATAGGCTGACGCCACTTAACTTTGACGATTGAGGCAAACAGCAAACCGATACAGGCAGTGAGCAAAGCGGCAAAGAAGAGTCGGTTATAACTGCCGCCCTCAATAAGGAACAAACCAGTCATAGGACCGAAGGCCATAGCAAGATTATTTGTCACACCAAAATACCCCAGTCCCTCGCCACGGCGCGATGACGGCATGATATCTATCACCAAAGTATTTCCCGTTGTGTTCAACGCACCGAACGCAAAGCCGTGCACCACACGCAACAGGATAAAGAACAAAATTTCGGAATAGACAAACAGATAGCCCACAAAAGAGAGCGCAAACAGAACGTATGATATGAGGTACACTTTCTTTCGCGGAAACACATCGGCCACAAAACCCGCGAACGGACGTATACACAGCACTGCCAAAACATAACAGGAGAGCACAAGTCCCACGATATCAGGCTCAAGCCCGAAGTTGTCCACAAGATAGAAAGGAAGTGTAGGCACAAGCAAGAAGAACGAAAATGCGGTAAGGAAATTCGCCAGACACATATATATGTAGCTTCTTGTAAAAAGCCTATCTTTAACAGCTGCATCCATAGTGACAAATCATTTGTTCAACGCAAAATTAGGAAAAAAGCAGAAAACATATACAGGAAAACCACAAAAAGAATAACGGCAAATAAAAAAGGCAACACCTACTGTTGCCTTCTGTATAACACCTTGTAGCCATTTCTGCCCTTTAGGGCTTTCATTATTATCTGCCGTAGAGGAAATACCACCAATATGTCTTTCCGAACTCCTTGCGCACATAATTGTTGCGCACCAGCGCATCGTCATATTTGCGTTCCACCTCGCGGAGCCTGCCGAACATCTGCTGCAATGTATCACTCTCGAGTTCGAGTGAATAATCATCGGTAAACTCCGAGCACAGCAACAGAGCCTCGCGGTAATGTTTGGGCAGGCTGTCCGGGTTGTAGTTGCCGCACAATCTTGCAAGCTCGTCCTTGAATTCGACAAGCTGCCTGTCGAGCAGAAGCCCTGACAGATAGTAATCCTTTGCCACACTGCCCAAGGAATCAATATCCGCAACGCGCTTCAGATACTGCATCGCAGTCTCTCCGGTACTTGGAGCTGCTCCAATGAGGGAATACACACTATCGGCCAGCAGCGGTGAATCCTGCACTGGTGACGGCATGAGACCTCTTGAGCCGTAATACTGCGGAAATTCGAACATACGTTCACCCAGCTTATCATCGGCAGCAAGGATATATGCACGCATTGCAGTGAGCTGCGGCGATGCATCGAGCGACTTGCGCCCCACGGCAAGAGCTCCGTCAACATTGCCTCTACTGTAGCGCACTGCCACAAGAGCCTCTCTCTTGAGGTTTTCCTCACCATTGGACAATGTTCCGGCCAAACAAAAGAGAATAACAAAAAGGATGAGGTTCCTCCATATTATCCTGTTGGCACTCATTGCCATGTTCTTGATTTTCTCGAAGAGCACACGTTGAAGGACAAACGAGAATATTGCATAAAGCAACATCCCGACAATAAAAATCACAATCCACCCGGTGTATGATCTCTCGCCAAAGTAAAGCGTGCGGTCAATGTCGGTCACAAAGGACAACAACAGCGTCGACGGCAGATAAGCCATTGCAGTCCACTCGCGCTGGAATTTTGCGAAGCGGTTCAGCCAAAGAGCAAGGATTGTAAGCACTGCCGATATTATTCCACCTACAATGTAACTGTTGAAATTAAGTTTGCCTGTGGCTACGTGGTTATAAAGCACCTCGATGAGCGGTGCCTGATATACTGCTACAAAGAAAAAAGCAAACGCAGCAAAGAGAGTGACACAGATTGATGCCACTACCCTTTGCAAGCGTTTTTCTTCATTACCTCTCATTATTCCTTATTCTTCTTGAGCACGAGTGCTGTACGTGCAGGCAGATAGAGCATGAGCCAGCCCTTCTTGCGACGTGCGTGCAACCTGTCATACTGTGTAAAATGGGTCTGTGTCTCATCGACAAGGGCATTACCGCCAAAGCGTGCATTGTCGGTATTGAGGACAATATTGTATGAACCCTCGGGAACCAACAAGCCGTAATCGGTGAACGAGCGGTTGTGGCTGAAGTTGAACACGAAGATTAGGTCCTTACGTGAGAAAGCAAGCACCTGGTCACCGTCGTTGTGCCATATCTCCTGAACAGGACGGTTCTGGAAGTTGCGCACATCACCTATAAGCTCAATCATCGCCTTGTCGAACTCACCCAGCAGAGTGTAGTTGTAGTTTGGATTATCTACCAGGCTCCACTGGCGGCGTGCATATTTGTGGCTCCAACCGTTACCCTCGCGCGGGAAGTCAATCCACTCGGGATGTCCGAACTCGTTACCCATAAAGTTGAGGTAACCGCCATTGATGGTAGATAGTGTCATCAGACGGATCATCTTGTGCAATGCGATACCGCGTGATACCATATATGTCTCGTCACCGCGGTTGAAGTGCCAGTACATATCGGAGTCGATAAGACGGAAGATGATCGTCTTGTCGCCTACAAGTGCCTGGTCATGACTCTCGGCGTATGAGATTGTCTTCTCATCCTTGCGACGGTTGGTGAGCTCCCAGAAAATCTCCGAAGGCTTCCAGTCCTCGTCCTTGCGTTCCTTGATGATCTTGATCCAGAAATCAGGGATATTCATCGCCATACGGTAGTCGAAGCCGTAACCGCCGTCCTCAATGGGGGCAGCAAGACCCGGCATACCCGACACCTCCTCGGCAATTGTAATTGCCTTGGGGTTAACCTCGTGGATAAGACGGTTGGCAAGTGTCAGATAGCAGATAGCATCGCCGTTCTGACCTAAATTGTAATAGTCGCCGTAACCGCAGAAAGCCTCACCCAGACCATGGCTATAGTATATCATTGAAGTCACACCGTCGAAACGGAAACCGTCGAACTTGAACTCCTCAAGCCAATATTTGCAGTTGGAAAGCAGGAAGTGTACAACCTCGTTCTTTCCGTAGTCGAAGCAGAGTGAATCCCATGCGCTGTGTATGCGCTTGTCGTCACCATAGAAATACTGTGCAGGGTCACCGTCGAGCAAACCAAGGCCTTCGTTCTCGTTCTTTACAGCATGAGAGTGTACAAGGTCCATAATCACAGCTATACCCATTCCGTGAGCCGCATCAATGAGTTCCTTCAACTCCTCGGGAGTACCGAAGCGTGAAGACGCGGCAAAGAAACTTGAAACATGGTAACCGAAGCTACCGTAATACGGGTGCTCCTGAATAGCCATAATCTGTATGCAGTTGTAACCGTCGGCGGCGATACGTGGAAGTACCTTCTCGCGGAACTCGCGGTAAGTACCCACCTTTTCCTCTTCCTGTGCCATACCTATGTGGCACTCATAGATGAGCAACGGAGTACGCTTTGGAGTGAACTTCTTGTGCTTGAACTGATACTCCTCCTCGGGAGCCCATACCTGGGCACTGAATATCTTTGTAGCCTCGTCCTGCACCACTCTGCGCACCCAAGCCGGGATACGCTCGCCACAACCGCCCTTCCAATAGACTTTCATCTTATAGTGCTGGCCGTGAGCAAGTGCCTTTTTGGGCAATCTACGCTCCCATACACCACCTGCAAGCTGCTTCAGCTCATACTCGGGACGCTCTTCCCAGTTTGAGAAGTCACCAATGAGGACAATCTTTGTTGCATTGGGAGCCCACTCACGGAAGACCCAACCGGTAGATGTCCTGTGCAGACCAAAATAAAGATAACCCGAAGCGAAGCTCGACAGAGTCTGTCGGCCGTTCTTTGTAAACTCTTTCTCTCTCTGGAGAAAATAGCGGTGGCGTCCTTCGATACTAAGGTTGTAGGGAGCCAGATAAGCATCGCGTTCTACAAGTTTCAGCATAATTGCAAAATTTTGAAGCGTTATAGTTAATTATATGTTTTTTTTTGTTCGGTAAGTCAGATTGCGACCTTCACAACCACCTTCTTCACTGCCACAGGAGTTATAGCAGGAGCGTGACCGTCCTGTGGGAAGAAAATAACAAACTGGTCGTTCTTTACATTGAAATAGTCCCTTGCTGCAATTGTCGCAGGATAAAGGGCATAATCATCGCTCTCCACATAATCGGGTTCGGGAAGCTCGCAAAGAGGAGTATAACCCATAACCTCGTTACCGGAGATAGGCACCTGGATATCGATATAGCGACGATGTATCTCAATGCACGCCTCTTCCTTGGCCTTGGGCTTGACCTCCATCACGTTTGCATATACCAGGTCACCGCATATCTCGTTGCGGCCCAATGGCAGATTGGCAAGGTCGCTGTTCTTCAAAAACTCTATTGCCTTTGCAAAGTTAGGATTTAGTTCTTTGTAGCAATCCAAATTCTTCAATGAATCCAAAATCATAGCCGTATTGTTTTATTTGTTATTGTTCTGCATTTCCTGAATTGTAGACACACTCTCGGACAACTTTCCCGTCCTTGTCCTTGACAATGAACTTACCGTGTCTCATTCCGTTCTCGAATGTTCCCTCATAACGCGTACCGCTCTTGTCCTCGGCAACACCTACACCATGCTCAAGACCGTCAAGGAAACCGCCTTTGTATTTGACACCATTGCTTTTGCGCATTATTCCGGTACCGTTCATGGTGTCATCTTTCCAGTCGCCCTCATATACATCACCGTTGCCCCAGGTATATTTTCCCTTACCGCAACGCAGGTCACCTTTCCAGCCGCCCTCGTACACTGCACCGCCTGGAAAGAGCATCTTGCCGTATCCCTCGCGGACACCATCCTTGAAGTCGCCGGCATAAAATGACCCGTCGGCATATGTATATTTTCCGTGTCCGTTGAATTCACCGGCCTTGAACATACCCATGTATTTATCACCGTTGGCATAACTCAATGTTCCGTTGCCGTCGTAAAGATTGTTCAGCCATGCGCCATCATATTCTGTACTGTCGGCAGCTGTGTATACACCATGGCCGGAACGCTTTCCGTCGACCCAGGCACCAATATATCTGCTATTGTCGGGCCACACGAAAGTACCCATACCATTCCGTTTGTCATTCTTCCACTCTCCGACATACGATGCTCCTTCAGCAAAAAAATAGCTTCCTGAGCCCGAGCGTTCATCCTCGACCCAGAAGCCTACATAAAAATCGCCGTTGGGATAATCCATCCGTCCGTAGCCGTGCTGATAGTCACTCTCCCACTTTCCTGTATACTTGCGACCATCGGAGAAGGTATACACGCCTTCACCGTGCTGGTGCCCGTCCTTGAATTCACCCACGTAACGTTCACCATCCTTGAAACGATACTCTCCCTTGCCGTTACGCAAGCCTTTTACAAAGCCGCCCTCGTATATGTCACCATTCTTGTAGATAGCCTTACCCTGGCCATGAGGACGCTTACCCTTCATTTCACCCACATACACGGTACCATCCTTGAGAGTCAAGGCCTGGACATTCTTTTTTTGAGTATTTTTTTTATCTACAGAATCCACAGGCTGTGCCTGTTTCTCGCTGTTCACAAGATTAGTAAGCGGCGAAAGACCGTCTTTAACAGCATCAACAAATGATTGGGCCTGGGCTGTACCACCAAGCGCAAGTGATAATATAAAAATTGAAATTGCTTTTTTTGTCATATCTTAATCCTGCGGGAAAGCTTTCATCTGCAAGCAAAGAAGGACCCACACATACCTTCCGCATCAAATACAAAGATAATAACAAAGTTGAGAAACAACAATTATGTTGTATTTATTTTAGAAAAATTTTAAAAACATGACACTATCGTCAGGAAAGGGAAAGGGAAAGGGAAAGCGCAAACGAATTATTCACCCACCACAATCTCTATCATCTCATTTCGGTCGAGCACCTCTTTTGCGACACGCTGCAGGTCGGCAACAGCCACACTCCTCACCGTTTCAAGATATTTGTTAACCGACTCAAATGATTCCCCTGACAACCAAGCGTTTATAAAGACCTCCGATTTCGCGAACCGTTCCTCATATTCGCGGCATAACTCGCCAAGTATATAATTGCGCACAAGCTCAACCTCCGCCTCTGGTATCGGTTCATCAACAAGTCTGCGAAGTTCTTTGTAGACCTCTTTGACAAGAGATTCCACATTGGCATTGCCGGTTTCTGATGTTATCATGAATGCGTTACGCCGTCCATATGCATCCATTTCCGCCTCAATATGATATGTATATCCGTTCTCTTCGCGAACATTGCTCATAAGGCGGCTGCCGAAGTAACCGCCCAAAAGCACAGTAAGGAAACGGAATATACAATAGTCGGGATGGGACGAATCCATTGACATGAAACCTATCTTCACACAACTCTGCATTGCTCCTTCCACAGTCACTTTACGTCTGCCATAAAGCGAACAGGGCGGAGCCACAACCACATCCGGTAATAACGAACCGGCACCCCACTCCTCTTTACCGAAGCTATCCTGCAACGTGCCCAGCATCACATCATCGAACTCCCCTGCAACAAAAATGGAACAGTTATGGCTGTTGTACACCTTGGCATAGTAGTCAAGCAGGTCACCACGTGTGATTGCATCATAGTCCTCGGGACATACAATGTGCGCCAGAGGATGCCCCTCACCCCACAGCGAGTTCTCGAAATAGCGCTGCGACACGACATCCACCTTATGGCTGTTGACCATAAAATAGGATTTGTTCGTCCTTTTTACCGTCTCAAGATTATCAACCGGGAAATAAGGCCTTTTTATCAATGTCTCAATCAACTCAACGAGCGGCAGGAAATGCTTCGACATTGTATACAGAGTCAAGTGGTTGCACCCTTGCGAGGAGTACATGTCCACCCATGCTCCATAGTAATCGAGTTTCCTTGAAATATCATCGGCCGAAAGGCCGCCTGCCCCCTCACGGAGCATACGGTTCACGAACATCGCCTGCAAAGGTTTATCCTGTACGCCATAACCACCTTTAAACAGGATATCCAAACGTACAACCCCCTTACGCATGCCCGTCAGTCCATACAAAGGCACACCGTTCGGCATCACCTTCATGCAAGGCAACGTCAAGTCGGAAACACTTACCGGTTTAATCTCTGGGGCTGCGTTCACAGGGCGCTTCTTAATCGTTCCAAGAAAAGCCGATAGAAGATGCGAACGCTTTCGCACGCTCAAGGTCCTCGGGAGTATCGATACCGATTGTCTCGATGTCGGTAACACCCACCTTGATTCTATAACCGTTCTCAAGCCATCTCAACTGCTCGAGCGACTCGGCCTTCTCCATTGGAGACTGTGGGAGTACTGTCAGCTCCTCAAGAATATCTGCACGGTAGGCATATATCCCGAGATGCTTGTAGAATGTATGGTTCTCGAGCCACTTCTCGCGCTCCACCCCACGCAGATAAGGCACTACAGAGCGGCTGAAATAAAGCGCAAAGCCTTTCTCGTCCAAAACAACTTTAGGCGAGTTCGGACACTCAAGACGTTCAATGCCATCAGCAACTTCAAAAGGCTTCACCAAAGTTGCGACATCCACACCCTCGGCATCAAAACAACCTATAAGAGCATTCACCTGTTTTGGCTGGATAAAAGGCTCATCACCCTGTATATTCACAATGACGTCACAATCAAGGCCAAGACGCTTGTATGCGTCAAGACAACGCTCTGTACCGTTCTTGCAATCTTCTGATGTCATTACGACATTGCCGCCAAAAGAGCTCACGGCATCATAGATGCGCTTATCATCGGTTGCAACATACAAATCGTCAAAACAGTCTTTCACCTGCTCATACACGCGCTGGATTACAGGTTTGCCGCCAAGCATAGCCAATGGCTTGCCGGGAAAACGAGTCGACGCATAACGCGCTGGGATAATTCCTACAAATTTCATATTCTGTTGTGTTTTATTCCATTATCAATTAAAGAAATCGGCAAAGCCATCCTCCTCTTCATCAGAGTCGGTTTCACCTTCATCGGCGGCCTCGACACTTGGCAAACCTATCGGCTCAAGCGCCTCTTCCTCTTCTTTCTGTAACAGCAGGCTCTTGCAAGGATCGAAATCCTCCGGGATATCGAACTTCTCCTCCTGCGAATAAGGGAGATTCTTGTCGGCATACACCTTATTCATATAAATACCCCAGATAGGCAGAGCCATTGATGCACCCTGTCCATCGGCCATACGGTCAAAGTGGATGTCACGCTCCTCGCCACCTACCCAGCATCCTGTAACAAGCGAGGGAGTAAAGCCCATGAACCAGCCATCGGCATTATCGTTTGTCGTACCGGTCTTGCCACCCATGTCGGCATGAATCTTATGGTTACGTCTCACGCGGGTACCGGTACCCTCATTGATGACCGCACGCAGCATCTCAATCATTTTATATGAGCTCTCCTCGCTTATGACCTCGTTCTTGCGCGCAACGAAAGTTGCAAGCACATTGCCGGCATTGTCCTCGATTCTTGTCACCATAAGAGGCGAAGTACGTATACCCTTTCCAACAAATGCCGTATATGCGCTCACCATCTCCATTACCGATGCCTCACAAGGGCCAAGGCAAAGAGAAGGTACAGGCTGTATATCCTTGTTCAGGAGACCGAACTGGTGAATGAGTTTCTTCAATGAATATGGACTGAGCTTGCTCATAAGGTAAGCCGATATCCAGTTGTTCGATGTCTGTAATCCCCAACGGAGTGTCACAGTCTCACCGATTCTCTGTTTGGATGCATTTCGGGGGCTCCACACCTGGCCACTCTCCGTAATGATTGTCTGCTTGACATTCTGTGTCTCGTCACATGGAGAGAAACCATGCTCCATTGCCAATGAATAGAGGAAAGGCTTGATTGTAGAGCCCACCTGACGGCGGCCCACTCCAGCCATATCATATTTGAATTGATTGTAGTTTGTTCCACCCACATACGCCTTGACCTCACCGGTCAAAGGATCCATAGAGACAACACCCGTACGCAGGAAGAACTTATAATACTTGAGCGAATCCATTGGAGTCATCACCGTATCCTTGCGTCCATCATATGTAAAGATATCCATTTCAACGGGCGTGTTGAATGCCTCCACTATCTCCTCTTCGCTGAAGCCACTCTTCTTCATTGTACGGTAACGGTCGCTTTGCTTCATTGCACGGTTCATGATAGCCTCCACCTCCGACACTTTCAGTTTTTCGGTGAACGGTGCCGTCTTCTTACCCTTCTTCGCCTTGAAGAACTTGGGCTGAAGGTCACCTACCATCTGCTGCTCCACAGCCTCCTCAAGATACCTCTGCATCCTTGAGTCAATGGTTGTATATATTTTCAGGCCATCGGTGTAAAGGTTGTAATAATCGCCGTTAGGCTTCTTGTTCTTGTTACACCATCCGAAGAGAGGATCCTGCTCCCAATTGAGTGAGTCCTCATAATACTTCTGCATCTGCCAACCGCGATAATCAGACTTATCGGGTTCCTTTGCAGTAAGATAAAGACGAAGATATTCGCGGAAATAGGTAGCCAGACCCGATTTGTGGTCAGCCGAGTGATAGTCGAGCACCAACGGCAAAGCCGACAATGAGTCTTTTTCTTCGGCTGTTATGTAACCGGCCTTCTCCATCTGCATAAGTACCACGTTACGGCGATCTCTTGTCTTCTCGGGACGACGGCGGGGATTGTAAAGCGATGAGTTCTTGCACATTCCCACAAGGGTTGCAGCCTCTTCTATGGCAAGCTGGCTCGGCAACTTGCCGAAATAGACATTCGCTGCGCTCTTGATACCCACCGCATTGTTTCCGAAGTCATATTTATTGAGATAGAGGCTTATGATCTCCTCCTTTGTATACTGGCGCTCAAGCTGCACTGCAATCACCCACTCGATAGGTTTCTGTGTAACACGGCCCATCTTGCTGCCGGCGACCTCGGTATACAACAGTTTGGCAAGCTGCTGGGTAATGGTACTGCCACCGCCTGAACCCGACTGTCTCAGCAACACAGTCTTAACCACCGCACGTACAAGCGACTTCGCATCAATACCCGAATGTTGCGCAAAGCGCACATCCTCGGTTGCTATAAGTGCACGGATAAGATTGGGCGAAATGGAATCATACTCAACATAAACACGGTTCTCCTGACTCAATGACCATGTACCCAATTCAACGCCATCGGCAGAAAGCACCTGTGATGCAAACTTGTATTCCGGGTCGGCAAGTTCCTTCATGTCGGGCACATAACCAATCCACCCTTTCGCAACTGCAAAGAAGAAAAGGAATATAGCCAACAATCCGGCCAGGAAGGCCACCCAAAGCCCAATGATTATCTTTTTCAGCATAAGTGTCGTTTTAAAGTGTTTGTAAAGGCCGGAAGTTGCGCAGCAAACTCTGCCAGCGCCACAAATGGGCACTACCCACGCAACACGCCTAATTTCCTGCAAAATTAATACAAATATTTCAATTAAAGGCAACCTTTACTCGTGCTTTATTTTTTTAAAATAAATAAGCTTCGGATATTGTCAGAACGGCAACTTTCAATTACCTTTGCGAAAACAGGCCAACGACATATGCAATGCAGGCAAAAACAGGTCTGCGCTGTGTCGCGCCATTCAAAACAAGGAAAACATATTGGACTATGAAAAGTAGAAGTTTAGTATCTATCAATGATCTCAGCCGTGACAAGATACTCTCATTGCTGGAGACAGCCGAGAAATTCGAGCAGAACCCAAATAGCAAAATCCTTGACGGCCGTGTTGTCGGCTCTCTCTTCTTTGAGCCGTCGACCCGTACACGCCTCAGCTTTGAGACAGCTGCCAACCGTCTTGGAGCACGCGTAATCGGCTTCAGCGACGCTGCAACAAGTTCGTCAAGCAAAGGCGAGACCCTCAAGGACACGATAATGATGGTATCAAGCTACGCCGACGTCATTGTGATGCGCCACCGCCTCGAAGGTGCTGCGCGCTATGCAAGCGAGGTGTCCCCCGTCCCTGTCATCAATGCCGGTGACGGAGCCAACCAGCACCCTTCCCAGACAATGCTCGACCTCTACTCTATCCTGAAGACCCAAGGCACTCTCGAAGGTCTTAACATACACCTTGTAGGCGACCTCAAGTACGGACGCACAGTACACTCGCTGCTGCACGCCATGCGCCACTTCAAACCGACATTCCACTTTATCGCACCCGAGGAGTTGCACATGCCCGAGGAGTACCGCATCTTCTGCCGCGAAAACGGCATCCCGTTCACCGAGACAACCGAGTTCAATGAGGATGTGATCGCATCGGCCGACATCATCTACATGACCCGCGTACAGCGTGAGCGCTTCAGCGACCTCATGGAATATGAGAAGGTGAAGAACTGCTACCGTCTGACAAACTCAATGCTTGCCAACACAAAGGAGAACCTGCGCATCCTGCACCCGCTGCCACGCGTCAACGAGATTGCGCACGATGTTGACGAGAACCCAAAGGCATACTATTTCCAGCAGGCACAGAACGGACTTTATGTGCGCGAGGCACTTATCTGCGATGTACTTGACATTAAAATCTAAAGGACAAAAGAAACCATGAACGAGAACAACAAACACGCCATGCAGGTATCAGCGCTCTGCAACGGCACCGTAATTGACCATATACCCGCTGACAAGCTCTTTGCAGTAGTGACACTGCTTGACATTCCGGCAATGAAAAGCAATGTAACGATAGGCTACAACCTCGACAGCAAGAAGATAGGCAAAAAAGGACTCATCAAGATTGCCGACTGCTTCTTCACAGAAGACGACTTGAGCAAGATCTCCGTAGTAGCCCCCAATGTTGTCATCAACACCATACGTGACTACAAGGTGGTAGAGAAACGTGAGTTGAAACTCCCCGATGAGTTGCATGACATCATCAAGTGCAACAACCTCAACTGTGTAACGAACAACGAGCCAATGGCAACACACTTCTACGTGTCGAACCGCGAGGAGGGCACTCTCAAATGCCGTTATTGCGAGAAGGAGGTCAACATCAACAATGTAGAGTTGCTTTAACATGAAGATTGACTGGAAGCCGGGCACGATGATATACCCGCTGCCTGCCGTACTCATAACCTGTGGCAGCTCGCCCGAGAATTACAACATGCTCACCGTGTCGTGGGTGGGTACAACATGTACCAACCCGGCAATGTGCTATATATCGGTGCGCCCCGAAAGACACTCCTACCCCATAATCAAAGAGAGCGGGGAATTTGTTATAAACCTGACAACAGCAAGCATGGCACGTGCAACCGACTGGTGCGGTGTACGCTCGGGAGCTGACCATGACAAGGCCAAGGAGACCGGGCTCACATACGGCCCTTCAAAGGTTGTGAAAGCCCCCATCATCATGGAATCACCTTTGAGCATCGAATGCCGTGTCAAGCAGGTCATCCCATTGGGTTCACATGACATGTTCCTTGCCGAGGTTGTCAACGTACAGGCCGACGACCGTTATCTCAATCCCGAGACCGGAGAATGGAATCTTGCTGCCGCCGACCCGTTGGTATACACCCACGGAAAGTATTTCCATCTGGGAGAATTCATCGGCAAGTTCGGTTGGAGTGTAAAGAAGAACAAATAAGAAGCCATAACAGGATGCGTAATCTCATCATATACCTATTTCTTCTGCTCCCTTTGTGCGCCAATGCCCAAGAGAGCAAGAAGCGGATAAGACTCAACGCAGGAGTGAAGGTCGGTTTCCAGGCTATCACCTACAATGACCCCACCTTCGAGATAGAGGGTTACACCTTTAACGAGAACACCATCCAGAGCAACAAGATCGGATACACGCTCGCCCCATTCCTACGCCTCTCACGTGGAAGGTACTACATACAGACCGAGGCGGCTTTTGGAATCACACGCCATAGTTTTGACTTCACCGACACACGCCAGAGCAGTGTTTCCGACATAGAACCCAACATCCCGGAATACACCCTCAAGACCTATTGCGTGCAGGTACCGCTACTCTTCGGATACGAGTTCATAAAGCAGGAGAAATACGGTATGAGTTTCTTTACCGGTCCGAAGACGAAATTCGTCTTCACCGCACATGACGAACAGCTTTTCAAGCATTTCGCGTATGACGACCTTGAAGAGGTCCTTGAAAAGAAGACTTACTATTGGGAGTTCGGCCTTGGCGTAAAGATTTACAACGTATTCTTTGACTTTGTATACGATCTGGGGCTTACCGATGCATCGGAATTCATCCGCGCCCCGAAAGTAAACAAAGAGTTCAAGACCAGACGCAAGGACAATATCTTGAGTTTCTCGGTTGGAATGATTTTTTAAATCAACGGCACCAACAGATACAACAAATGCGGCAGAGCAACCTCTGCCGCATTTGTTGTATTATTCAGGATTAATCAATACGCAAACAACGGGAACTCCGCCATTGTCTCGTTCACCTTTGCGCGCACTGCTGCTATCACCTTCTCATCCTCGGGTGCATTGAGCACAGTCTCAATCATCTCGGCAATGAAAGGCATCATATCCTCCTTTACGCCACGTGTGGTGATTGCCGGGGTACCCAGACGGATACCTGAAGTCTGGAACGCGCTGCGTGTATCGAACGGCACCATATTCTTGTTTGCTGTGATATCGGCTGCCACAAGGGCCTTCTCGGCCACCTTACCTGTGAGGTCGGGATATTTGCTTCGAAGGTCTACAAGCATAGAATGGTTGTCTGTTCCACCCGATACAATGCCGAATCCACGGTCCATAAGTTCTTGGGCAAGAGTTGCCGCATTCAGTTTCACCTGCGCCTGATACTCCTTGAACTCCGGTTGCAGAGCCTCGCCGAATGCAACTGCCTTTGCGGCAATGACATGCTCAAGCGGACCGCCCTGAATACCGGGGAACACCGCCGAGTCGAGCAGCTGCGACATCATCTTCACCTCACCCTTGGGAGTTGTCTTGCCCCATGGATTGGGAAAATCCTTGCCCAGAATGATGACACCGCCACGAGGACCACGCAAGGTCTTGTGTGTGGTAGAAGTCACTATATGGGCATACTTTACAGGATTATCAAGCAATCCTGCCGCAATCAGGCCTGCCGGATGTGCCATATCCACCATGAGTATCGCACCAACCTTGTCGGCAATCTCGCGCATACGCTTGTAGTCCCACTCGCGCGAATAGGCCGAACCGCCACCTATAATCATCTTGGGTTTCTCACGCAGGGCGACCTCTTCCATCTGGTCATAGTCGACACGGCCTGTCTCGGCATTCACATTATACTCACAAGGTGTATATATGAGTCCTGACGTGTTCACAGCAGAACCGTGTGAGAGGTGACCTCCATGTGCCAAATTAAGTCCCATAAACTTGTCACCAGGGTTGAGAACAGCCAGGAACACCGCAGCATTGGCCTGCGCACCTGAATGAGGCTGCACGTTCACCCACTCGGCATCATAAAGCTCTTTCAAGCGCTCACGTGCAATATCCTCCACTATGTCAACAACCTCACAACCGCCATAATAGCGCTTGCCGGGATAACCCTCGGCATATTTGTTTGTCAACACAGAGCCCATAGCCTGCATCACCTCGTTGCTCACGAAGTTCTCCGATGCAATAAGTTCAATACCCTTTAACTGACGACGGTATTCCGTCTCGATAAGCTGAAAAATATGTCTGTCACGTTTCATAGTCAATAGATTTTAAATTCTCTTAGTCATCTGTAATTTCTGTCACAACAAAGGTACAAAAATGTTTTTTATTTAAATTAATTTATCCTATTTTTGTGTAGTTTGGTATTTTATAGGCAATACAAAGGAATCATATCAAATAATTACTAACCATAAACAAACATTATGAAAAAGATTTTTTTAGGAGCACTGTTCATCTGTTCGGCCCTACTCTCTTGTACAAGCCCCGAGTTGCCGACAGCTAAGTATCAGGTTGTCCCACTTCCACAGGAGATCATCGAAGAGGCCGGTGACGGCTTTGTTCTTGACAACAGCACTTGCATCGTCTACAATGGTGATGCCCAGATGAAGCGCAATGCCGAGTTGCTTGCCGAGTACATCAAGGAGAAGACAAATCTTGAGCTCACTGTGACAGACGTGGCTGCTGAGGGTGCCATCACACTCACAGTTGGCGAAGCCGGCGAGAACGCCGAGGGCTACAGCCTCACAGTTGACGCCAAAGGTGTGAACATCACCGGTGCATCACCAGCCGGAGTATTCTATGGTATGCAGACACTGCGCAAGGCACTCCCCATCACCGAGGGCGGAAAGATCGAGTTGCCAGCTGTGGCAATCAACGACTATCCACGTTTCTCTTACCGTGGTGCACACCTCGACGTGTCACGCCACTTCTTCACAACAGACTCTATCAAGCGCTTTGTAGATATGCTTGCACTCCACAACCTCAACCGCTTCCACTGGCATCTCACCGATGACCAGGGCTGGCGCATTGAGATCAAGAAATATCCAGAGCTCACCACTGTCGCTGCACAGCGCGACGAGACTGTAATAGGAAAGAACAGCCCGGAGTACGACGGCAAGCACTACGGTCCTTTCTTCTACACACAGGAGGAGTGCCGCGAGATTGTTGCCTACGCTGCTGAACGCCACATCACCGTAATCCCCGAAATTGACCTTCCCGGCCACATGCAGGCAGCCCTTGCCGCATACCCCGAGTACGGTTGCACCGGCGGTCCATACGAGGTTTGGAAGATGTGGGGAGTATCGGACAACGTTCTCTGCGCAGGTAACGACGCTACTCTTTCATTCATTGAGGACGTTTTGAGCGAGGTAATCGAGGTATTCCCATCGGAGTATATCCACATCGGTGGCGACGAGTGCCCAAAGACACAGTGGGAGAAATGCCCCAAGTGCCAGGCCCGCATCAAAGCTCTCGGTATCAAGGGTGACGACAAGCACACAGCCGAGATGTACTTGCAGAGTTTCGTAATCAACCATGCCGAGAAGTTCCTCAACAGCAAGGGACGCCAGATTATCGGTTGGGACGAGATTCTTGAGGGAGGCCTTGCGCCTAATGCAACAGTTCACTCTTGGCGTGGTGTTGAGGGTGGCATTGAGGCGGCAAAGCAGGGTCACGACTGTATCATGTCACCTACAACATTCATGTATTTCGACTACTACCAGACAAAGTACACTGAAAACGAACCATTGGCTATCGGTGGTTACGTACCGGTTGAAAAGGTTTACTCTTTCGAGCCTATCAACGACACGCTCGCGGTTGACGTACAGAAGCACATCATCGGTGTTCAGGCAAACCTCTGGACAGAGTATGTTCCCACATACAGCCACGTAGAGTATATGGAGTTGCCACGTATGGCAGCCCTCTGCGAGGTTCAGTGGTGCAAGCCCGAGAACAAGGATTTCAACGACTTCAAGCAGCGCCTGTTGCCGCTCATCAAACTTTATGACAAGAAACAGTACAACTATGCAAAGCACATCCTCGACATCGAGGAGGAGTTCAGCACCGACGTTGAGAAAGGCGCAATCATGGTAAGTCTCAAGACCCTTGACAACACACCCGTATACTACACACTTGACGGCAGCGAGCCGACAACAGCTTCGGCAAAATACGAGGCTCCCATTGAGATCAAGCAGAGCTGCACTCTAAAGGCAAAGGGTATCGGCGAGCGTGGCGAGACACGCCTCTTCACTGAGGAGATCACTTTCAGCAAGGCTACAGCAAAGCCTATCAAGCTTCTGCAGCCCATCCACAGAAACTACACATTCAAGGGTGACATCACACTCGTTGACGGCCTCAAGGGCAACCCCAATTACCGTACAGGCCGTTGGTTAGGTTTCTGCACTACCGACCTCGAGGCTGTCATCGACCTCAAGAACGAGGAGGAGATCAGCAGCGTCAAGTTCAATACAAGCGTCGACAAAGGCGACTGGGTGTTCGACGTATTGGGCATCACTGTTTCTGTTTCAAACGACGGTGAGAACTTCACCGACGTGTTCGACCAGACATACCCCGACCTCACAGCCGAAGATGAGAACAAGATATATGAGCACAAGGTTGAGTTCGAGCCTGTAAAGACACGCTACGTAAAGGTAAAGGCACTCTCTGACCGCGACATGCCCGACTGGCATGGTGGTAAGGGATACCCCGCTTTCATCTTTGTTGACGAGTTGGAGATCAACTAAAACAGCGAACTGACAAACCATTATCGAAAGTGAATAAAATGCGGAAGTGCGTTTTATTCACTTTCTTTTTTTCCATATACATATTGCGGTTATATAAATTTGACCTATTTTTACATTTGAAAAAGATAAAAGCAAGCCATTGCCTGCCTATGATTGCAACCCTCAAGAATAGGACCTTATCAAGACTACTGATGACCCTTCTGCTCTCTTGCAGCGTCCTCAGCAGCATTGCCTATGACTTCAAGGTTGACAATATATATTACAACATCCTTTCAGAAAGCAAAAAGAGAGTTGAAGTTACATTTGGCGGAATAAGCGATACCTACACAGGAGACATCATAATCCCCGGCTACATCGAACACAATGGGGGCATATACACGGTGACAAGAATAAGACCCGAAACTTTTTGGGGATGTACAGGACTAACCGGAATTACCGTTCCGACGACAATCCCTACAATCGAAGACTACACATTCTATGGTTGCAGCGGACTCAAGGAGATAAAGCTACCGGAGAACATAACAAGCATCGGCAATTACGTATTCTACGGATGCAGCAGCCTCGAGAGCATAAGAATCCCCGACAGCGTAACATCCCTTGGCAAAAGCGCTTTCGAGGGTTCCGGACTAAAACAGATTGAGATAGGCACCGGCATAACCTCTATTCCCGACGGTGCATTCAGGCTTTGCGGTTCACTCACAAGCATAACCATACCCGACAACATCACCTCGATAGGCAATTCAGCTTTTGAGTTCTGTACAAAGTTGGGAAGCGCCAAATTAGGAAAAGGAGTTGACCGTATCGGCGACTGCGCATTCATGGGATGTAGCCTGCTGCCTGAGATATTTTTCCCTGACGGGCTGACAAGGATTGGAGCATTGGCTTTTGAAGGTTGTAGCAACCTCTCCAGCATAAAGATACCGTACAGCGTAACTACAATAGGAGAATCGGCATTCGACGGTTGCTCAGGCTTCACATCAATAACTGTAGAGGGAGGCAACAGTTCATACTACGGCAAAGGCTGTGCAATAATAGAAGCTACAGACAACAGGCTTGTCCACGGCTGCAAGAACACTGTTATACCTGACGGCGTAACATCAATAGGCAAATGGGCATTCTACAACTGCGCAGAACCGACAAACATAATAATGCCCGAAAGCATCAGAGACATCGAAGAATTTGCATTCTTCAAATGCACAGGGCTTACAGGCATCATCATTCCGCAGAACACGGTAACCATCGGCAAATACGCCTTCTACCAGTGCAGCAGGCTCCAAAGCATCACAATACCCGCTGGGATGAAATCCATTGGCGACGGAGCATTCTTCGAGTGCAAGGAGATTGGCAACATATACTCCCACAGCAAAAGACCGGCATCAATTGAGGAACGCACATTCGACGGCATCTATGACACAGCCACCCTTTACGTACCGACAGGCACAAAGGAGATTTACCAGGCAGCGCCCTATTGGTGCAACTTCACAAACATAATCGAGAAGGACTTCGGCAACAGCAGTGACATTACTCCCATTGCCGACGATGACGAGAACACACATTCACCCATATACGACCTTCAGGGACGCCAAGTGAAGCAGATGCTCAAAGGAGGCATATACATACGCAACGGTAAAGCCACATTATATCAATAGGAACCACCTATTAAATAGGTGAATTCGACATAACATATCATACAAATTGCCGCATATTTGTCATTCTGAACAAAACGAAGAATCTCTTATTTCGCAATATTTTTGAGATCCCTCGTCGCTACGCTCTGTCGGGATGACAGATTCGTAGTTGGCTTTTTCATTTTATCTCACAGAATTGTCATTCTATATTTGCACTGTCATTGACTCGTTTTGCTTTTCGCAACCCAAACGGCATAAGTTAAATTCCTCCTCTGCCTGAGGGGAGGTGCCAGTTTACTGGCGGAGGGGTGGGAGTGCTACGTTTGACCTGTTGCTGCAAAACTCGTCGATAACAAAACAAAAGAGCATTGGTTCGTTCATTGTTACACTAATGAACTCACCGATAACAAAACAAAAAAGCATTGGTTCGTTCATTGTTACACTAATGAACTCACCGATAACAAAACAAAAAAGCATTGGTTCGTTCATTGTTACACTAATGAACTCACCGATAACAAAACGTTGTTTTGTCATTCCGAATCGAAGATCGACGCCCGTAGGGGCCAAAGTCAACCTTGTGTGAGACGTGTTGTTGAGGGCTTTGCCCGAAAAAATCTCTGTATTAGTATTGCTTGAAATCCATTGATAATGCAGCCTTATCGTAACCCACGCGGCACAAACTTCGTCTGTGCTCTGTCGGAACCGTAGGTCGCCACCCGAAGGGGCCAAAGGCAATGACAGATTCGCGATTCGATTGAACTTATATCGAATTAAGGTTAATTACTATCTCACAAAACTTGTAGAGATTGGCTCCTCGCGTTCGGGGCGTTCGACGCCTGGGGCATTGAGAGCCTTGAGCATCCATGCCATGTTACGAGCAAGCGTGCGCATAGTCTGCAAGCCCTCGGCATCCTGTTCCACATCGCCCGGCATAAGGCCATGCACGCTGTTCCAGTACTGCGACGGGACAACAGGCATATTGCTTATGGTAAAATATTTGTTCAGGCGGTCAAAGGTTGCACTCGCACCACCCCTGCGACACACAGCAACAGCCGCAGCCGGCTTATATTGCAGATGCTGTTTGCTCGAGAAGAAAAGCCTGTCAAGCAACGCACAGAGCGAACCGTTAGGACCGGCATAGTACACCGGAGAACCTACAATCAAGCCATCGGCATTCTCTATTTTCTCGCGGACAGTAACGTAAGGAGTATCATTGAAGATGCACCTTCCCAAGCCCTTGCAACGGAAACAGGCAATACAACCCTGCACCGCCACAGGCCCTATGTGTACAATCTCACTCTCAACGCCCAACGACTCAAGCGTATTCGCAACCTCCGTCAAAGCACGGAATGTATTTCCCGCCTTGCGCGGGCTACCGTTAATAAGCAGAACTTTCATATATTATTTATTGCTGATTTTACAAGCCGGTATTGTTCATTCATACAACACGAAATCATCTCTGCAACTTCGTGTCTTTTGTCATTTCGACCACAGGGAGACGTGTTGTTGAGAGCTTTGCCCGAAAAAATCTCTATTCGCTGTTTTCGAGAGATCCTTTGACAATGCCGCCTTTTCGCGACCCGCACGGCATGAGCATTGCCCATGCTACGTGCGACCATTCGCTGTCGGCATTGTCGAACCCTCCGGATTTCGTCGCTGCGCTCTGTCGGGATGACAAGTCTGCGTATTTGTCATTTCGACCGCAGTGAGAAATCTCCTGCATCAATACATTTGCGCAAATTTTCATTCTACAAACTTCACCTTATTGATATCACGAGGCTTCGCCTTCGGTGCCTCGTCGGGATAACCGAAACCTATGCACAGGCAAAGTTCATACCCCTCGCTGAAACCCAGCTTTGAAAGAACCTTATCCTTTTCGGGACTTGTAAGAATGAAACGCACCGGGCTACCTAGACATACAGAACCTACACCAAGAGAATGAGCCGACAGCATCATATTCTCGGCAAGCAGGCCACAATCGATAGTAGAGAAATCATAGCCATTGTCTCGTGCTATGAACACCCACACAGGAGCATTGTAGAAGCATCCGGCAGCACGCTCACCACCGACAGCAGCCATAACAGCCTTTATCTCATTCTGGAACTCCGGATTATCGACAATACGCACCTCCCACGACTGTTTGTTCTGTCCGTTGGGAGCGTTGATGCCACAGAGAGCAATCTCCTCCATCACCTCACGGGCAACAGGCTCGTTCTTATACTTGCGTATGCTACGACGCGACATGATGTTCTCTATCACAGCATTTCCTTCAGCCTTCTCGATACACTCAACAGCCTCCTTGTCACAGTCAGCTTCACATGCAGACTGCTTATCACCGTTACCACACGACACAGCAGCCAACAAAGAGAGACTGCACATGATAGTTCTAAAATATCTCATATCCTTAAAATTTTAATTTGTTACACCGCGAATATAACAACCTTTCACGGCAATGCATCATAAATTGGATTATTTTTTGTTAAAGAGAGATGGAATACGGTGCATTCACTCCTCCCCGGCGAACCTGTCGGGGAGCTGCTTGTTGGTTGTGAGAAGGCCCATGTCCTTGAGCTCACCAAGGCGTTTGCTTATGTTGCCTTTGCCTGTCTTGAGTTGCTTGAAAGCTTCGTCGTATGCCTCCTGGGCTTTAATGAGGGCTGTTTCAATCTTGCCGAAGTTGTCGGTAAAGTTCACGAACTTGTCATAGATTGCATTGGCGGTGTCTACAATGCGCTGTACATCGCGCTGCTGACGCTCGCGTGTCCACAATGAGTTGACGACAAAGAGCGTTGAAATGAGGTTCGACGGTGATATCAGCACTATACCCTTTTTATAGGCATAGTTCCACAACCCGTTGTCGGCCTCCATTGCCATAAAGTATGAAGGCTCGTTGGGGATGAACAGCATCACGTAATCGAGTGAATTGATGTTGTATTTGTCGTAGCGCTTGCCGGCAAGCTCGTCGATGTGACGGCGCACGCTTGCCACATGCTCTTTAAGGCGCAGGGCACGCACGGTCTCATCATCGGTAGCAAGATACTCCATGTAAGCCTTGAGAGACACCTTGGAGTCGATTATTATATCACGTTTTCCAGGGAAATGTATAATGACATCGGGTTTCATGGCGCGCTTGGTTTCTTCATTGAGTGCCGCACTGCCCTTCTCGTCACGCAACGTGACCTGATGCTCCCACTGCTCGCCCTCGATGAGTCCGGAGTTTTCAAGAATCTGTTCAAGGATTGTCTCGCCCCAATCGCCCTGGAACTTGTTGTTGTTTGTTCCTGTTATGGCGCGGGTGAGGTTGAGTGCTTCGTCGCTTATGCGGCGGTTGGCCTCGACAAGGCTCTTTATGTTCTCCTGCAACGAGAAGCGTTGTTTGCTCTCCTCGCCGTAATAGCTCTCTACTTTCTCGCGGAACTGCTTGAGGTCCTTGTCAAAAGGCATCAGCATAGCCTCAAGCCTCTCCTGGGACTGCTTGTTGAACTGTTCGCTGTTTTTCTCGATGACTTCTGTTGCCATGCTCTTGAACTCCAGACGCATCTGGTCGAGTGAGGTCCTGAACTGCTCTTTCTGCGCATCGAGACGCTCGTTCAGGGCACTGTTCTCGCTCTCAAGGGCAGCAATCCTCACAAACTGCTCCTCACGCAATGCCTGATGGGTGCGCACATAATCTTCACTCTTGCGGAGCGAGTCCTCAAGTTGCAGCATTTGGGCATCAAGAAGTTGGTTTTCCTTCTCAAGTGCCACACTCTTGCCGTAAAGCCTCACACAATAGAAGGATACAGCAATGAGCGCCACAAGGAGAAGCGACGAGATTATAATAAGTAGTGTAGTCATATTCTATCAGGTATTTGCAACATTTATCACACAAAGATAAGATGCCACAAAAGGCTAACAAAATATTTCACACTTTATTTTTCAAAATAATCCCAAAAGGATAAATTTGATGTGTATTCCTTGAACTTGCGCACTAAAAATGCAGACAACGAGAGTTGTTGCAGCAACGCATTGTAACCTCTCTTTATTTTACTGCGCAAAAGCGTTACCCTCTCTGCGTTCCTGCGACTGGCGGCCCTCAACTCACTCAAAGAGGATATGAAATCCTTTTCACTCCCCATCGGCGGCCTCCTTTCTCACAGACATGAGACGGCAAAGATGCCGTACTATGCCATCGGTAAAAATCCTCACACGCAGACTGTACACCATAAAGGCGACCACAAGCAATAAAATACCCGCAATAACCATTGCTATTACAAAACCTACAAGCTGTGACAGTGCAGCAACGGCTGCGACAAGGATGAACAGGAATGCCGTAAAAAGAATCAGAAAAAGCAGCAACGAAGCAAAAGCATTGCCCATCATCACGGACAACTCCTCAATAACGTCCATCTTCACCCCATCGACTCTTCTTTTAAGGTACTCCTGTGCATCCTTCGACAGATTGTCAAAATCGTCAATCACGCCCATATAAACAGTTATTCAGCGACCTCCTCGCGTTTGCAATAGCCTTCATGGCACACTGTTGCCTGCTCGGCGAACTGTCGTTTCACATCGGCAAGTTTCTCCTTGACATCGCGACGGAAATCCTCACCTCTCTTGGGAGCGAACATCAGCGCAACTGCTCCGCCCACTACTCCACCTACCACAAGCCCACCTGCAAAGGCAATCATACTACACACTTTCATAAACACACATTTTGAGGTTAAACAATAAACCGGAATGCCGCCGTGCACCGATGGAGGAAATGAGAAGAGACGAGACTCCCATTTTGGAAAATTAAGAGATACTTTCTTGCTGATTCCTATCAAAAGCACTACCTTTGGTTCCGGTCATTATATAAACAACTGAACCATGAAAAAGTACGGAACATTCATACTGTCATTAATGATTTTTACACTTTATTCCTGCAACAACAGCACAACATCCACAGGTACAGGCAAAGAGAACAAAGCAGAGGCTGCCATTGAACAGCCTAACGACACTGCTTTCTTTGCAAATGACACAATACTGCTCGACAGCTATGTCCCCAACTCTCCAAAACTGACAGCCAACATTGCATTGCAGAACATTGTATTGAACAATAATGCTGCTACGGAAAAGGCTGTAGCCGAGATATCATACATTCTCACAGGCGAGGAGGGCAAGAGCATCGCCGAGGCCGGAAACAGATACATTGACAAGCTCAAGGCCGATTATATGGAGCTGCGCCCGGAGTATATCAACATAAGGGAAAGCAACGACATGCCACATTGGCTAAACCAGGAGTTCATGGTGAGCAGCGAATGCAGCAATGGCTACAAAGGCTTTGTGAACTACACCATCAATTTCTTTGAATACACAGGTGGAGCACATCCCAACAGCTACTGCACCACCCTCACCTTTGACCCCAATGACGGCCACGAGGTCACTATCGGCGAGATAATGAAAGAGGGCTACGAAGAACCGCTCATTGAGCTTATAACCCAATCGATCATCCGTTTCCTGAATGTGGAAGATGTTGCGGAACTTGACGAGGTTATCTTTGACCACAAGGAACTCTACATCTCGAAGAATGTTGTCATGGGAAAGGATAACCTGACATTCATATACAACAAATATGACATAGCCCCGTATGCTGTGGGCGAAATCATTGCAGAAATACCATACGAAAAGTTACAAGACATACTTAAACAAGAATACAGATAATGGAGAACATACTTAAATACTTCCCCGACATCACTCCCAGGCAGAAAGAGCAGTTCGCTGCCCTTTACGACCTTTACTATGACTGGAATAGCAAGATAAACGTGATTTCACGCAAGGACATCGGGAACCTTTATCTTCACCATGTGCTGCACTCGCTGGCCATAGCAAAATATATAACCTTCAAGCCAGGTACCACAATCATGGACATGGGCTGCGGAGGCGGTTTCCCGGGCATTCCGCTTGCGATAATGTTCCCCGAAGTGCAGTTCCACCTTGTGGACAGCATCGGCAAGAAGGTGCGTGTCGCCGCAGAGATAGCCAATGCCATCGGGCTCACCAACGTGCGCACCAGCCACAGCCGTGCCGAGGAGATAAAGGAGAAATACTCATTTGTAGTGAGCCGTGCCGTTATGCAGCTCCCCGACCTTGTAAAGATATGCCGCAAGAACATATCAAAGGAGCAGAACAACGCGCTGCCTAACGGTATCATCTGCCTCAAGGGCGGAGATATGACAGCTGAGACAGCACCTTTCAAGAACTGCCGCGAGATTGTCGATGTGAGCGACTACTTCCAGGAGGAGTTTTTCAAGGACAAGAAGGTTGTATACGTACAGGTGTAAAGGAATAGAAATGGAACTGAAGATATTTGTTGTAAACCCCATACAGGTAAACTGCTACCTTCTGTGGGACGAGACCAAGGAGACTGTACTCATTGACTGCGGTGCACTGTTCCCCGGCGAGCGCGAGGAGATAAAGGAGTTCATCAACACCAACGGGCTCACATTGAAGCACTACCTGAACACCCACCTGCACTTTGACCACATCTTCGGCAATGCCTTCGTCAAGGAGACATTTGGAATTGGCACAGAGGCCAATGATGCCGACTGGCCCTGGGCCGAGAACATCCGGGAGCGTGTGGCAAGGTTCGGCCTGCGTTACGAGGAGAAGATACCGGCCATTGAGCGCGTGCTCAACGACGGCGACGAAATATTGTTCGGCAACAGCCGCATTGTGGCGATAGCTGTTCCGGGGCACTCGCCCGGCAGCCTTGCCTATCACCTGCCACAGGAAAAGATGCTGTTCAGCGGCGATGCGCTTTTCAAAGGCAGCATAGGCCGTACCGATTTCCCCGACAGCAACCATAGACAGCTTATTATGGCAATCCGCGAGAAGCTTCTCACCTTGCCCGAAGAGACTGTTGTCTACCCTGGCCACGACAGGAAGACGACAATAGGGTTCGAAAAGGCATACAATATATACTTAGGATAATGCAAAAATGATGGCAGAACTTTCTGTTTTCACCTACCGGCACTCCCATCATTTGGCACCATAGCCATACATATTTACCCTAAAAGGGATTAGTAAATGGTCTGTTTAATGTAGAAATCCATCCGACTTTAAGCCTAAGGAAGACACACAACACGGAAGCCGATGCCGAAATTACGGCTAGAAGGAGTGCAGCTGCCGCGATAAGAGACGCGGCAAAAGTCCGAGGAATCGTGCCAGGCACCACCACGAAGCAATCTATATTCTCCCGACGAAGGTCCTGTCGGGTTCGTTTGTTCTGATGAACTGCATGAACTGCTATACCAGTCACTGCACCATTCCCACACATTTCCGCTCATATCATAGAGCCCCAATTCATTAGGACGCAGTTCACCTACAGGATGTGTAGAAAAATTGCTGTTTTCAATGTACCAAGCTACAGCATCGACTGCATAGCTACCACTGTATTTGTTGCCACGTGATTTGTTTCCGCCACGTGCTGCATACTCCCATTGTGCTTCAGTGGGCAGCAGATATGTCTTTCCTGTCAATCGGCTCAATTCACGGCAAAATGCCATGGCATCTTTCCAACTCACATAATACATTGGGTAAGTATCGCCTACTCCTGTAGTTCCAGAACCTGGATCCAAATTATATACACTAGTTCCCATTACAGCTTTCCACTGCGCTTGTGTAATTTCACACTGCGACATATAAAAACCATCGAGATGCACAGTGTGAATTAGATATTCGTCATCGGCTGCACCATCTTGCTCCGCCGTTGCACCCATAGTAAATGTACCGCCTTCTACATATATCATATTCATATTCAAATTCAGCACAATCTCTGTGTAGTTTCCTGTTTCGTTCTTATAAGAAGAGTCGGATGCTGAACCCGAATACCCCGATTGAGCGGAATGGGACGATGAGCCGCCTATAAGAAGTCGGCGTGCCAATGTGCGGCATGCCTCTGATATTTGGTTGGCATCAGTTTTTGTCTCCACACTTGCGGTCTGTGCGATCTTTGTTGTTTCGACATCAATTATACGCGATGCAAGTATTAGGTTTTGTTTCTCCATATCCATATAAGCAACCTCGGAAATAAGAATATAATCGACGCCGTACATCTCGCCCATACGTTTAATTTGTTCGTCGCTAACGTTTCCCGAGCGCTGGAAATCATGTTCACCGAATATTTCTGACAAGTTAATTCTGTCATAGGCCTCGTAATCGGGCATCTCTGTAATTGCAAAGGTAATTTTACTGCGCACTGATATCTCAACTCCGAGTGGAACATCTCCGGCAGCATCAACAGTCTCAAGGATAGCAACCTTTTTCACTTCCTGCGAATATGCTGTCACAGAGATTAACAGGAAAACGAATAGCTGAATAATGTTTCTAGATCTCATAATCAAGTTATTATAGTTCAATGTTGTTTATTATAGCGTTTGAAATCTCTTTAAAAATTTTACGGAAAGCATCGTTGGCAGCCAAATTGAAATTACGCGTAGAACTTCCTTTGACACTAACCTCGTTTGTGTATATATTTTGCGATGTAGAGCATTTCTGAATGTCTATTGCTGCATCAACATAAGAAAAGTAAGTCTCGCTATTGCCATATTTCGATTTTGTATGCTCGCGTGCAGATGCGTTTATCTCTATAATGTAATCGGCTGTTGAGCGGTCGGATGTAAAGCTGCAGCCACGTTTCGAGAGTTCACCTTTTACATCATTGGCAAGTGTAGTATATGAAGAGCCGAAAACATCAGCATTGCATTTTATGTAAATGGCCGTCGAATGCTTCATATCTGCATACATCTGCTTCACCCTGTTGGCTACAGCATAGCATTTGCTCTCTAAAGAAGAATAATTTTCAGAACTATCGAAGAATGTCAATGCAAAGAAAGCATCATCGGCCTGTTCAAACAGGGGAAGTACCTTTTCAAGTTCCTCTCGCGCCCTGCTTTTAAAACCGGAACTTATATAAGAACTGGCAATATCCAAGGCTGCCTCACCTTTTGAAATGATATGTTCTATCTCATTCTTGTATGAACGTATCGCCAAAGACTTGTCGACAAAAGCAATGGCATACCCACGGTGTTCCGAGGGATAATAAACGCTCTCAACTTTGACAAATTTAAGGTTTACGTTTGTAGAGAAAACCGTTTTGGCATTATAGATACTATGTGCGTCGCTGTCGGCAACAAGATGTGATGATGATGCATAGTCGTTGACTTTTACCTCAAGCATACGGGCAAGATTCAAACGGGCAGCATCGGCAAGTGTTTTCTTGAACTCTACATCAGACATCCCGTCGTAATTGTACCCTGTTTCTATTTTGCTATAATAACGTTCACTCTTGTACACATTCCACGCCTTGGGCGCATCCTGAGCCATTGATACTGTTACCAATGACATTATAGCCATGAGAAAAAAGAGACGCTTCATCATTTAGAAATTATTGACCTGAAGAATGTTTACAACCTCAATATTTATATTATTGAAGATATTAATCTCTGTTGGAGTCAGATTTGCCGGTTTATGTTTCTTCGCATCTTCAAGCATCTTTGTATATCTGTCGCCACGCATTGCCACTTTTGCAGTAACATTGTAGACACCTGTATTCCTGTCATATTCGACAACTGTATCACCAAAAGGCTCGCAACCTCTTATGACGCTTTGGCTAACCTGTGACCAATAGGATGCAACCACACTATTCATTCTCTCATTGCAAACCTCTGCATATTTTTCACTTGCGTCATACACTGCATTTATAACGGTACGTGAAATGGCAGAGAAGGCCTCACGTTGTGCAATTTCTATAGCCATCTGCTTGTTATTCACTTGAGCCGAGCCTGAGAACCATACATAGGGCATTTCTACTATTTTTGTACCGTCATTACTAAGAGTTCTAACCATTTCAATACCTGTGGTTCTGATGGATTGCGTACGGACACAATCACCTTCAAGATTACGTGTGTTATAAACCTGAGCCGACGCCGAGGATATAAAAATTATTAACGAGAAAAAGAAAACGCTAAGACGCTTATTAGAAAAAAGGGATTTGTTGCCTTTGCACAGGCTTACGTTGTGTTGTGTTGTTTTCATGGTAGTATTTTTATAGGTAAAATATTGCCCTTGTCGCACTACCCACACAATAACAAAAAGAATGCGTGAGTATGTCATACGAACTAAAGGTATTGCCACACCCACACCACATATAAACACCACCCACGCATAGCGTAGGCGTTCCGTGCTTATTGTCCTTGTGATGTTAGAAATTGGCAGTTTCTTAGTTCAAGTTCAATAGCAAAAAACGCTATAATAATAAAAAAAATGCACATAATGATGCACAGCAAATTTAAGCCTTTATGGAATAAACACAAAGCATTTCATACTTCTTTTTACTTTATGTGTCAAAATGCACATAACACGACTGCACAAATCGCAGCTGTAACTGTAACATTTATAAAAACGGCAAATCCGAGCGAGCTCAGATTTGCCGTTTTATAGTCTTTTCCTCAGGAAATGTTTTATCGCTGCATTGCAAACAATTTTATCGTTTAAGTTTCATACTTGCCTTGATAAGGTATACAATGAGCAACAGATAAGCCACTATAGCCA
>CALCYA010000004.1 GCA_937906165.1 uncultured Bacteroidales bacterium
CTTTTCCTAAATCACTCAACTTTTTGCTTAGCCCCCAGACTTTGCCGGTGAGCCATTATATCTCTTTCATCGGCAATCTTACGGTAAAGCGGGCACCGCTGCCGTCCTCTAAACATTCGGCACCTACCAGCCCACCGTGGTTGCTCACGATCTGGCGGCATACGGCAAGCCCTATGCCTTGTCCGCCGCTCTTTGTGGTGAAGAAAGGGGTGAACATGTTGTCGGCAGCCTCTTTCGGGAAACCACCTCCGTTGTCCGTTACCGAAACTATAAGCCAGCGCTCGTCATCGGATAATGCTCCTGTGACATCAATGAGCGTTGCTCCTGTTTCTACCGCATTCTTCAGCAGGTTCAGTAATACCTGTTCAATCTGTGCACGGTCAACACCAATCATGGCATCCCCGCATCCTGCATTGAAACTCACCTGACATCCCTCTCTCGTCTGCGGCACTACAAGTTCCTGAAGACCCATTATCAGTTCCTCTATTCTTACAGCGCTTATGACTGGCGGTGCAATGCCCGAGAGCATGCGGTAACGTTGCACGAACTCCATAAGTCCTTTTGCCCTGCGGCTTATTGCCGATAGTGCAACCTCCATCTCGCTGTCGCTGATGTCGCGTTCGCTACCCATAGCCATGTTGTCGGCCATGGTCTCCGACAGCGATACGATGGGTGTCAGTGAGTTCACAATCTCGTGTGTCAGAACCCTTACCAGTCTCTGCTGTGCAAGGGACTCGCTCTGCCTGAATACCGATGCAACGTCCTGCATTGTATACAGACGATAGCTTATGCCGCTGACGAATATCTTCTTCATTGTGGCAGCATAGCGTTTCTCCTCACCTTCTTTAGTTGGAAAAGAGACAAGGCTCATGCTGTTCTTGCGTATCCCTTTCAGCTGTTCGGGCAATGAGGGATGCAATGCCGACAGGTTATCGAGCCTGTCGAACTGGAATCCGCACAACTGCTCTATTGCAGCCTTGTTCATCCATTTGGTCTTGCCTGTCTCATCCGTTGCAATGAGTATTGAGTCTACATTTGAAAGCAGTGCATCATAGAGATGTGTCTCTCCCTGGTGCTTGCGTTCTGTCTCGCGGAACTCATTGATGACCGCATTTATCTCTTCGGCCATACGGCGTTCCTCGCCTGTGAGCTTGTCAAGTGAGTATTGCAGGCTGAAATCGCGCATGCGCACCGATTCAAGCATCAGTCTCAGACGCTTGATGCTCTTGTTGTAGAATATGTTCTGCCAGAATCCCATCAGATGCCGTGTTTGTCTATTTTCCTGTAAAGCGCATAACGCGTAATTCCCAACAGCTCGGCAGCCACCGACAGGTTGCCGTTGCTCTGTTCAAGAGCCTTGCGTATTGCCGCACGCTCAAGCTCCACAAGGTTAAGTGATGTCTGCGCGGTCTCCTGCATCCTGCCGTTACCTGTCGGGAAGGGTGAGCCGGGGTCAATCACCATTCTCTCTATGCAGTGCTGCAACTCGCGCACATTGCCCGGGAATGGATATGCAAGCAATCGGCGCTCCTCTTCACGCGACAGCTTCTTTGCCTCCCTCTTGTATTTACGGGCATATATCTCCATGAAATGGTTTGCCAACAGCAGTATGTCTTCGCCGCGTTCGCGCAGCGGTGGCAGGTGGAACTCGATGGTGTTTATGCGGTAGAGCAGGTCCTCGCGGAATCTTCCGTCGGCCACCATTGCATTCAGGTCGGCGTTTGTAGCAGCCACAATCCTGATATCGATCTTCTGTACCTTGGTCGAGCCTATGCGTGATGCTTCGCGCTTTTCGATTACGGTAAGCAGTTTTTGTTGCATTGCTGGCGACAGGTTGCCTATCTCATCAAGGAAGAGAGTGCCTCCGTTGGCCTCCTCAATGCGACCGGCCTTTGATGATGTGGCTCCTGTGAATGCACCTTTCTCATGACCGAACAGCTCGCTCTCGAAGAGTGCCTCGGGTATGCAGCCAAGGTCTATTGATACAATAGGCTTTCCGCTACGTGCCGACAAACGGTGTATCTCGTGTGCAACGACATCCTTTCCCGAACCGTTCTCACCCGTGATGAGTATGTTCGCATCGGTAGGTGCTATGTGTGTTATGCGTCTCTTGAGCTCAAGAATCTGTGCCGACTCGCCTATGAACCTGGATTCCTGAATAGGAGCCGCTGTCTCCTCTTGCTCATCGTCATCCGTTGCCGGCATCATTCTGCTGCGTTTGAGGTCTACGGCAGAATGTATTGTCTCAATCATCTTCCTGTTCTCCCAAGGCTTGGGTACGAAGTCCACCGCGCCGGCCTTTATTGCCCGCACGGTCTTCTCGGTGCTCACGTATGCAGTCATGAATATGACCACACTGGACGGGTCATGTTCAAGTATGCGTGCGAGCCACTCATATCCCTCCTCGCCGCTTATGCTGTCCCTACTGAAATTCATGTCCAGCAGAATCACATCGGGGTGGAAACTGTCCATGAACTCTATTATACGCCCGGGGTCGGTAATGGCCCTTATGGCCTCGGTCCATGGACGTAACAGCATGTTCAGCGACAGGAGCACATCCTCGTTGTCATCTACTATCAATATCTTTCCTTTACATTTCATTGTATGTGCCTGAGAATTCATGTGTAAAGTTATGCGAAATAAATAAATGTACAAGCGGTAAAATATCAATATTTCACCCCCTGCCTGCGTTTTTTCCGGGCCCTTTCTGTGCGGTTGTGCGCAATCGCACACATCATGTGCGGAACCGCACGGTTTTTGTGATGCGTTTATTTTCTTATTCTTTTGATTTTCAATAAAATACGAGTTTGGCACGCTTTTTGCATATAGTATAATAGGAGGCCCGTGCCAATGACGGGTATTATAAGAAAACATTTATTTGGAGATTTAGAAGGCAGAATAGACTACGTCAATTATTGATATGTTTTTTAGTGACAATATAGCGGTTGACCGGCATCTTTGGTTTAATGTCATCCCGACAGAGCAGAGCGACGAGGGATCTCAAAAATATCGCGAAATATGAGATCTCTCACACAAGGTTCGAGATGACAAATACAGCCTGCACTCGCAGTTTACCGCAAATACACGAACAAACGAGCGAGAAATTGATGAACTTTTAAACAGCTTCTGAACAGCATAAAAACACTATATAAGAAAGTATGAAAACAAACAGATTGTCCTTATCGGTAATATCCCTCTTTGTCAGGAGAGGGTTGCTCCTTCTGCTTCTTTTGCCGTCCTGCTCTTTTGCATGGGAGGGCGACACACTCACGCTCACACTCCCGCAGGCAATCGAGATGGCCAAGAAACAGTCGCCGTCGGCCCGTAGTGCACGTCATGCCTTCCTTGCGCAGTATTGGAATTACCGTTACTATCGTGCCAACTACCTTCCGTCGCTCACGCTCAGCAGCTCGCCATATATAAACAATGAGATAAACAAGATTACCCAGGGCGACGGAACATCGCTCTTTCTCAGCCAGAGCCAGTTCGGTGGCGATCTGTCATTAAGCATCAACCAGAATATCTCTCTTACAGGCGGAACATTCTTCATAAGGAGCAGTGTCAACTACCTCAGGGAGATGGAGAGCAAGATGAACATGTTCAGTACCGTTCCTGTAAGTATCGGTTACAGCCAGAGCCTTTTCGGTTACAACAGTCTCAAATGGGACCGCCGCATAGAGCCTTTGCGCTATGCCGAGGCCAAGAAGAGTTATGCCGAGACCATTGAACTTGTATCGGCACAGGCATGCAACCACTTCTTCAATCTTGCCACAGCGCAGAGCAATCTGAGTATGGCCCATGACAACTATGCCAATGCCGACACTCTTTACCGTATGGCTCAGGGGCGTTACAAGCTCGGAACGATAACGGAGAACGAGATGCTGCAACTTGAGATACGTCGCTTGAGTGAGGAGGCGAACGCCATGGATGCGCAGATTGCCCACGAAGAGACCCTGCAGCAGTTCCGCTCATTCCTCGGGTTGGGGCAGGATACATTCATAACCCTTCTGCTGCCCGACAGTGTCCCTGATTTTACGGTCCCCTTTCCCGAGGCTCTTGAAATGGCAATGAAGAACAGCCCCGATCCTGTGTACTATGAGCGCATACGCAAGGAGGCCGGCAGCAACCTTGCAAATGCAAAGGCCAATGCGGGACTGAAGGCCGACATATACCTCCAGTTCGGTCTGTCGCAGACGGGAAACACCCTGTCCGGTGCTTATAAGAGGCCTATGACTCAGGAGTACGGTAGCCTTACCGTTTCGTTTCCCATACTCGACTGGGGGCGTGGACGCGGAAAGGTGCGTGTGGCACGTTCGCAACAGGAGCTCGTGGAGATACAGGCGCAGCAGGGTATGGAGGATTTTACACATAATGTGCAGAAGCTTGTCTCGCAGTTCAACATGCAGGCACGCAAGGTGCGCATTGCCCGTCTCACCGACCGGCGTGCCCGCCACAGGCATACGGTAGCCATGCGCCTCTACATAATGGGGCAGAATACGCTGCTCGACCTCAACGATGCCATTGCCGAACAGAATTCTGCCGGGCGCTCTTACCTCTATGCCATGAGCACCTATTGGAGCCTGTACTACACGTTGCGCAGCATGACGGGGTATGACTTCCGCGAGCATTGCAGCATAACCGAACAGCTGCCGGAGATTGAGAACTGAAATGTGAAAACTGTAAATTAATGTGAGTTCTATATAAACTCAACCAAATCGCGAAATTGTCATCCCGACAGAGCGAAGCGACGAGGGATCTTAAAATATCGTGAAATAAGAGATCTCTCACATTTGTTCGAGATGACAAGTACGCTAAATTACAGTATTAATTGTTATTTCGAACTCACGTTAAACTAAAAACCGGAAATTATGGATATAAAACTACCGCCGCAGCCATGGTATAGGAAATACCTGGTGCACATTGTTTCGGGCACAGCCCTTGTTGCCTTGCTCGTGTACACGATAGTGCTTGCCGTCTCGCCTCCGCGGCGCAGCATAAGCAAGGAGCGTGTACGCATAGCCGAAGTTGTCGAGGCTCCTTTCCTGGAGTTCGTTGAAGTGGAAGGGCTTGTACACCCTGTAATGACAATACAGCTGAATGCTCTTGAGAACGGATATGTAGAGCGCATAGTATGTGATGAGGGTGCAATGCTGAAGCAGGGCGACACCATCCTCGTGCTCAGCAACCCCGACCTGTTGCGTACCATTGACGAGGAGCGCGGACAATGGGAGAAGGACAACCGCAACCTGCATGAACAGGAGATACAGATGGAGCAGAAGAGCATCGACCTCCGCTTGCAGACACTTGAGCAGAAGTACCAGATTACGGCATTGGAGCGCAAGCTCACCCAAAGCCGCGAGGAGTTTGCCATGGGCATTAAGAGCCGTGCCGAACTGGATATCGTAGAGGCTGAGAACGAACACCTGCATAATAAACTTATGTTGCAGATGCAGAGCCTCGGGCATGACTCGGCGACAACCGTACTCCGCCGTCAGATGATTGTAGCCGACCGCGAGGCTGCACAGCGCAGGTTGCAGAATGCGCGGCGCCGCACCGAGGGTCTTGTGGTACGCGCACCGTGCGACGGGCAGTTGGGGCACATCAACCTCATAATAGGGCAGCAGGTGAGTGCCGGTTCCAAGATTGGCGAGCTCAAGATAATGGACCAGTATAAGGTAAGCACGCAGCTGAGCGAATATTACGTTGAACGCATACATGCCGGGCTGCCGGCCACCATAGTGCAGAAGCAGGACACCTTTCCGCTACGCATAAGCCGTGTGGTGCCCGAGGTCAAGGAGCGTAAATTCGCTGTCGACCTTCTCTTCAACGGTGCGACCCCCGATAATATACGTCTTGGCAAGAGCTACCGAGTGAAGGTGGAGCTGGGGCAGCCCGAGCCGGCGGTTGTCATTCCGCGTGGAGATTTCTACCAGAAGAACAGCGGCGAGTGGATTTTCCTGCTTGACGGGGAGACTGGCATAGCACGTCGTGTTCCCATTGAGGTGGGGCGGCAGAACCCCGAGCAGTTCGAGGTCCTCAAGGGACTGAAACCCGGCGACCGCGTGATAACAAGCGGCTACGACCGCATAGGTGACGCCGAAGAGGTAATAATAGAATAAGAAAAAGAAAAACACGTTATATAAGAAACTTTTGGCAATAATATAGATGTTGACCTGCATTTTTTGTCGCGGACTTGTCATTCTATATTTGCACAGTCATTGACTCGTTTTGCTTTTCGCAACCCAAACGGCATAACCTACGGCTATGCTACGTTTGACCTGTTGCTGCAAAACTCGTCGATAACAAAACAAAAGAGCATTGGTTCGTTCATTGTTACACTAATGAACTCACCGATAACAAAACGTTGTTTTGTCATTCCGACAGAGCGTAGCGACGAGGGATCTTAAAAAACGACACTGAGATATCTCAGTCGCTGCGCTTCTTCGATATGACAGGGTACCTTGGGGCAACTGCAATGTTATAACCATAATAATTTAAACAATATCTTAATAAACCACAGAACAATGATACAGCACTATTTCAAAATAGCATGGCGCAACCTGCTCAAATACAAGACACAGAACATAATATCTATACTCTCCCTTGCGGTGGGTGTCGTATGTTTCGCGATAACAGTATATCTTTTGAAGAGCTTTGTGCTTGAGATATACCTCTCCGAGATGGATACGCGCAGCGTGTCAGTGAGTGCATACAACATGACCGAGGAGCAGTACAAAAGCCGTCCTGTTCACGATGCCAACTGGGCCGACATACAATACAAAGATCAGGTAATGATTGACCGTAGTTTTATAGAGCGTCTAAATTCGCTTGAGATTCCGTCAATGCGCGAGGCTCAATTCTTTTCTATCTTTGTGGGATTAGATACGGACTTTGAGACCAAGGATGGCAAGCGCAAGACATTGAATAGTATCTATGGCTATTCCTCGCCCCGTTTTTTTCACTATAGGCTCTACACCAGTGCCGTTACGGGCAAGCGTATTCCGGAACTGCATGAGGGTGATGTCATCATAACAGCCGACATCAGCAAAAAGGTCTACGGCAAGGGTGTCGACCCGCGCGGGCTTGTCATACATAGCCCGCTGGTGGACAAGCCGCAGCTTGTCATAACCGACGTTGTTGAAACCGCCGACCACCTTAGTGACTCTTTCAGTGGAATATTCATTGTCAGCTCCCTGCCGGCAGAACATTACAGCAGCCCCGAGATTGTCATTGAACTTGCGCCCGGTGCAACGGCTGCACAGCTGCAGAAAGAACTCTCATCGGCAATGCCGGAGTACTACTTTACCTACAGGGTCAATGATTTTGACTGGAGTGATGAGGGTCTCTTCTTTGTGGTGCTTGTCTTTGCACTGCTGCTTCTTGGCTGCAGCGTGCTGCTCATTGCCGTAATCGGCTTCTTGAAGATGCAGCTGCAACTCTTCTCACTACGTTCGCGCGAGCTTGCACTGCGCCGCACAATGGGTTCCCGTCCAAGACAGCTCTGCACATTGCTGGCCATGGAGATTGTAATTGTCTTTATGTTCGCTGCAATAGCTACGGTTGTCATAACGGTTCTACTGTCGGGCTATGTACTCCCGATAATGTACAAGATTGTTGGCGGAATGGTCTTTGACCTTGATGCAATATATGGCATTTCGTTGTGGATAATAGCATGTACGCTCCTTATCGCACTATTGGTCGCTACCGTGACGGTCTACCGTTATCTGCGCAAGCCGGTTGGTCTTCGTGTGGGGCGAAGCGGTCATCCGCGCACTGTGGGGCAGAGCATGATGATGAGTGTGCAGCTCGGTGTCAGCATGATTCTCATTCTGGGAGTGTTAGGGCTTTTCTTTGTCGTCAGCTACAATTACAGGGAGCAGTCGGCCGTGTTGCCCGATGACCCTTCGGCCTACCGTCGTGCACTGGTGATGTACAGTGACGGGCAGGTAATTACCAATATTCCCGATTTTGACAACAGGCTCATGCAGACAGGTACTGTCAGCCACATAAGCCGCACATATCTGGTACACTCCACATCTCCGACCTTGGATACCCGGCTTATGATGCACTATGTAGAGCCGAAAAATGAGGGGGACGGGTATGATTATTCCTATACCATCACCGATGAGGAGCTCTTCGATAATCTGGGTATAAAGGTTCTTCAGGATTGTCCGGCCGACAACAGACGTTACACCACTGCCGTTTACGTGCGCACCGAGGAGGCAGAGCGCTTGCGCATGAAGTGGGGCCTCAAACCCTTGCCCGATGAAATTGTCCGCAAGCTCTACAACGAGCGCAGTTATACGCTCATTGGCTATGCAAAGGCTCTCCAGCACTATGCTTATACAGCATACAATGACTATACACCGGCATACTGGATTGTGGACGGCGAGGTCGACGGGATAATTGAGAATCATTCCAGAAAGGAACATATAATATTCCCTAAGGGCGGTAAGACGGGCCGTTGCGAGGATGCAATAAAGGCAATGTACCGCGAGGCGATGCCCGATGACATGAACGATATGGACGTGAGTGTCCTTTACGATTCGTGGTTCTCCCGACTGAGGTTCATGGAGTTCCTCGGTGAACTGGCACTACTGCTTGTGTCCGTATCTATTCTCTCTATTGTGGCAAGTGTATATTCAAACATTGCGCTCGAGAGCCGCGGCCGCCGCAAGGAGGTGGCACTGCGCAAGATACACGGTGCAAAGAGCCGCGATATAATGCGCCTGTTCGGCGCCTACTATCTGCGCCTGCTGGCCACGGCAGCAGCGTTTGTAACGGTCATTGCACTTATGCTGATTGTGCTGGTGAATGCTTATGCAGAGACCCTTTCCGGCACCGATTGGGTGATACTCTGCTGTTACATATTGGTGGCGATACTCATTGTGTCGTTTGTGACGCTTGCTACCATAGGAAAGAAGATATACAGTGTCAGCCGCATAAATGCAGCCGACGTAATAAAAAGTGAGTGAACAAAGTAACGATATAGCAGACCCAAAATGCTGTTTGTCATACTGGGCGTAGCAACGGTAAAGATGTTGACCAAACACTTTTTTCGTGAACTTGTCATCCTGAACGGATGTGAAGGATCTCTGTATTCGCATTGCTTGAGATCCCTCGTCGCTACGCTCTGTCGGGATGACAAGTCCGCGACAAAAAATGCAGACCAACATCTATATCATTGCCATAAATAAACAAAACATATAAATTAAAATAACAGAATTATGATTACACTAAAGAACATCAAGAAAGTATTCAAGACCGAGGAGATTGAGACATGGGCATTGCAGAATGTTAACCTCGAAGTGAAAAAAGGTGAGTTCGTGGCTATCATGGGCCCCAGCGGATGCGGAAAATCAACGCTTCTGAATATCCTGGGTCTGCTTGACAACCCGAGTGAAGGCACATACATGCTCGACGGCAAGGATGTGAGCCACATGAGCGAGGACGACCGCACCGACCTGCGTAAGGGGCGCTTAGGATTCGTGTTCCAGAGCTTCAATCTCATCGATGAGCTCAGCGTGGTCGAGAATGTGGAGCTTCCGCTTCTTTATATGGGGACACCGAAGAAAGAACGCCGCCGTCTGGTCAACGAGGTTGTGGAGCGTGTGGCAATGTCGCACCGTGCACAGCATTTCCCTGCACAGCTCTCGGGCGGACAGCAGCAGCGTGTGGCAATAGCACGTGCGGTAATCTCGCGTCCGCAGATAATACTTGCCGATGAGCCTACGGGTAACCTCGACTCCAAACACGGCAAGGAGGTCATGGAACTTCTGAAGGAACTGCACAACGAGGGAACAACCATCATCATGGTGACACACTCGCAGCACGACGCGAACTATGCCGACAGAGTGGTTAACCTCTTCGACGGTGAGATTGTATCCGAGGTTGAGATGTAAATGATATTGATATGATGATATTGCATAATCTCAAGGTTGCCTGGCGCAACCTTATGAAATACAAGACACAGAACCTTGTGAGCATTGTTGCGCTTGCGGTGGGTATCGTGACCCTTGCCGCCACGCACTTTGTCTTAAAGCACCTTGGGCCTCCATCCATTGCAAAGGAATCCTATTATGACCGTTGCTATGTGATGTGCCTCTATGATGGAAAGATGACAGTGGGCGATGAAAGTGCACCGGATGCGGAACTCGTGCTCGAATTCATCAGCAATTCCATCACGGTTACTCCCGAAATGGATGCAGCGCTGAATGCCGGTGGCACACTGCCCGGTGTAGAGAAGATGCTCCATAACTATTTTGTCGGGGGATTGATGCGTGGCAGTGACATGACCTTTACGATGCCCGATTCTACAACAAGGACACTACCGAGCGATTTCTTTGCCGTAGAGGGTGAGGAACTGAATTTCCATGCCATACGTTCGGCCCTTACAGGGGAAAAGGTCCCGGTGCTGAAGAAGGATGAGGCTGTCATAAGCGAAATGATTGCAAGGCAGGTGTATGGTGACAAGAATCCCGTAGGGTGCAAGGTCTCTTTGTGGAATGACATGACGTGGATGACCTTTACTATACGCGATGTCTACAGGGCCGGACAACTGAATGACGGTGTAACCAATGCCATATACATAACCAAAGAGGAGAACGAACATGGGTACATTGCCTGTTACCTGATGTTGCTTGCCGAGGGACAGTCGCCCGAGCAGGTGCGCAAGGAGGCCGACCGCCGCCTTGAACCTCTGGGGATAAGCACCCGGATAGAGAGCCTTGATTTTGTATTTACCGAGAAAAGGACCAACTTATTGAGGGTGCGTACAATTGTCTATCTTACAAGCTCGCTTATTCTTGTGGCAGCCCTCATAGGGTTCCTGAAGATGCAGCTGCAGCTCTTCCGTATGCGTCGGCGCGAGGTGTCGTTGCGCAGGGTACACGGTGCCAAAGGCAGGAGTATCATGAGGCTGTTCTTCACCGAGACGGTGCTGACAATAGTCATGGCCTTTATGCTTGCTTTGCTGCTTGGCAACATGCTCGCCGGCTATGCAGGTGAATATCTCGCAGGCTTCCTTGATGAGTTCGGGTGGAGAATAGACGGCATAAACGCAAGCATTATGTTCATAGCAGTGGCTGTCACCATTCTCTGTGCAGTTGTGGTGTGGTGCAATGCCAAGGGAATGCTGCACTCCCGTCAGGCAATGGCCGCACAGATGCACCGCAGCCGCAGGCACACACTGCGCAACGGCATGCTGGGTCTGCAGTTGTTCATAAGCATTCTGTTCCTTGGCTCTACTTTGGCATTGTCACATTTTATAGGGCTTATGGAGAAACAGTGCAATGTTCCTGAAAATGATGCTTTCTATGCAGAGTGCATAAGTGTGAAACCATCCATTGCTGATACCGATTCACGGCAGTTTATTGAATATTTGCAGACAGGACCAAAAGGCATAAAGCAATATATAAAAATCAACAGGGATTATACTCAACTGGAGGGACTCGATAATGTGGAGGCCGAGAAGGTTTCTATACGTTCCCCTTTCTTCACCACACTCCAGGTGAGCGATACTGCAATTCTCGACTTCTGGCAACGCCCGATAAAATGGTTCTTGCCACCCGGGCAACGCAACAACTGCATGTTGCTGAGCGATTCGCTCTACAGCAGGCTCAGCCGCCTGGGATTAACGGACAACGGGTCGCTGCTTGTGCGCAGCCGCCATGCCTTCCCGATAGGCGGAACATTCCCGGTCCTGCCTTACATGGAAAACAACAGCAGCTTCCAGACAAACTGTATTGTAGAACTTGGTTACGATGGCAACTACTTTACGCAGTTCATAATAGTGCCCGAGGAGGGGGAGTATGACAGGGTGTTCACGGAACTCGAGGATGTTATGCGGCGCATAAACCCCGAACCGGTGAAACCTACGGTGATGAACCTGCACGAGGAGATGACAAAGGAACTCTTCCTTCTTAATAATATGGAGTACGGTGCATGGATACTCTCGGCCATATGCTTCGTGATATGCTTCATGGGGATATGGAGCTCGATATCGCTCGATACGCGCTCGCGCCAGAAGGAGATTGCCGTGCGTAAGGTCCACGGTGCAAAGAGAAAGGATGTGGTTGCTTTCTTCGCACGCCTGTATGTGTGGCTTGTAGCCGTGGCAAGCGTGATGAGCATGCCTCTGATGGTAATCTTCAACACGTTGTTGCAGGAGTGGGGAATGCAGCAGGGTATTCCAAGGGAACTTGTTTCGCCTGTAATACCTATTATAATGAGTATTTCAATTGTCTCACTTGTGGTAGCGCTTGTCGTGGGCGTACACATACGCAAGATGATGAGGCTGCAGCCTGCTGACATTATAGCAAAAGAGTAAGATAACGTGAGTTCGATATAACAATTAGTACTGCAATTTAGCGTATTTGTCATCTCGAGCGAACCAACGGTCGACGCCCGAAGGGGCTAAAGTCAATGTGAGAGATCTCTTATTTCGCGATATTTTGAGATCCCTCGTCGCTTCGCTCTGTCGGGATGACAGTTCCGCATTTTGGTTGAGTTTATATCGAACTCAGAGTAAGATAAAACAAACAGCCGGGTTGGTGGTTCTCCCGGCTGCCGGGTACGCCGCATGCAATGTTCTGTAACTCCTGCCGCGAAGGTGCATAAACGTAGAAAAAATTATTGATTAAGGAACATCCTGCATGCGGCGTACCATTTTTTTTGCCTTTCATTTTTACAATTAGGGTACTTGCGCGTCTTATAGACGGGATGATGTATCGAACGCTGCATATTGGGGATGATATAACTCGCGGACTTGTCATGCAGAGTGCAGTGAAGCATCTCATAATGACAAAACAACGTTTTGTTATCGGTGAGTTCATTAGTGTAACAATGAACGAACCAATGCTCTTTTGTTTTGTTATCGACGAGTTTTGCAGCTACAGGTCAAACGCAGCATAGCCGCAGGTTATGCCGTTTGGGTTGCGAAAAGCAAAACGAGTCAATGACAGTGCAAATATAGAATGAAAAACTAAAAAAAAACAAATAAAAACCCAATGAAGAAGACATTGCTATTGATTCTGTTTTCAGTTGCTATAGCAACATTGAATGCGCAGACGCAAAAGAATGCCTGGAGTAAGGAATATACACGTCCGGCATTTGCTTTTACTGCTTCTAACAGTATGTATCTTGAGAAAATAAGTATTGACAAGAACTGTACGGAACTTTATTTCTCTGCAACTGAACCAGAAAAGCTCCCTGATTTGGAGACTCCGATATACCTTGTTGCGGGTAATAACAGAATTCCTAATATAGATGCTTTTGTGTCTGAAAATAAGGATAGCGTTAAACTTGTCTTCAGGGCATTGCCGGCATCGGCTGTTACATTTGATCTCATTGGCTTCGATAAGGGGTGGTACGGAATACGAACAGACGGTAAAGGATATATATCGACAAAACAGGACAAGTGCGATGATTTTCCTGCTGATGAACCACTGCCGGAATATGAAGCCGTTGGCGATACCGCTTATGTTGTAGGTAACATAATAGGGTTCGTTCCTGATGAAATACAGTCCTATATCTTCGTAACTCAAGATGCTATAACCGGGCTTGAAGAAGTGAAAATAGAGAAAGACAGTATAGATGGTGATTTTGTTCTTTATAAACAAGGTTTACATAATCATGCGGTATATTCAGTCTTTTCGGGAGATATAAGTGGCGACTTCTGGTTCTTTCCTGGCTACCGTACAACGGTTACGGTTGATTTACCTTCTGCAATGGCAAAAAAGTATAAGCTCGAAGGATATGAAACAGTGGGCAAAGAGGTCGTTTTTGATGGTCCGGTAGGGGATTTGTCACAAGTCCTATGGGACCTTACACATATGGATTGGCAGACGGTCATAGGACATGAATCCGTTTTGGAGACATCTTTTGAGGAGTTTGCCAAAATACAATGGGATACCATGCAGGTCCGTAAGAAAAAACTGCTGCAGAGCGAAGTTTATAATAATAGACAAAGGCAACTGGCTTCTTTGTTCGCACAAAAAGAGTATATAAGGAATATAATCTCATATCCGCAATGGCTTAAACGTTCTTTACAGAGAGCCCGTGTTGCCAATGTCGATTCTGTGTACAATATCAAGATTAAGGAGTATACGTTAAAAGATACACATTCAGTAGATATAGAATTGTTTGACAAAAACTCAAACGCAGCCTTATGGCTTATAAGGGATGCCACGATATTGCCTTATGCTGTTGCAAATGGCCTGACCGATAACCCTGTAGCACGTTGGATGTCCGATTTTGAGTATTCGCGGAAAATATGTCGCCAAATCAGTGCAGAGCCATTTGATGACGGTGCCGTACAATGGGATAGTGTTGCTCCGCAATTTATGGAAAAGGTACGCGGCTTTAACCGTTTTATACGTAACGAAAAGGCTCGTATGCAGGCTGAAATGAAAGATAAAGTAAAAGTTTGCAGTGTTCCTGACAAATATCAAGGTTCGGTAATTGATTATGTCTCATCACAATTTGAAGGCAAGATTCTGCTTATTGATTGCTGGGCGACATGGTGTGGCCCATGCAAAGCAGGAATACGCCAGATAAAAGATTATAAAACAGAAATGGAGGGAAAACCTGTGGTGTTTGTTTATCTTACCAATGGCAGTAGTCCCTATCAGGAGTGGAGTAATACAATAATGAGCATTCCTGGTTATCATTATCGCCTTTCGGACAAGGATTGGAATACCATCCCAAATATCAACGGTATACCACGCTATTTCCTTTGTGATGAAAATGGCAAAGTCATTATGGACGTGGAAGGTTGGGGCAAGAATAGCCTTGAGATGTTCAAGAGCAAAATCAATGAACTGTTGAAAGAAATGGAACTTTGAGTATTGTCGTTATCTTGCTTTGGGGCGGACACTTTGGTAGCGCCCCTACAGTCGGGACAAATACGCCTGGTATCTTGTCCATTCTTGTAAACCTAAAGGAGCCGTGTCAAAATGCAATTTTTGACACGGCTCCTTTAGGTTTATCATTTCAAGAATTTTACTTCTCGTTCTTCTGCTCAAGACCGTAGTTGTACTTCTTGTCGGCCTTCAGCAACAGCAATGAGATAATCACTGCTATTACACCGAATCCGGCGAAGATTGCCATTGGAAGGGTGTAGTCTGTCGTGCCGTTCGAGGTACAGCTCTGGATGACGTTACCGATGAGCACTGGAACCATTGACAGGCCGATGTTCTGTATGTAGAATATGATTGCGTATGCCGAGCCCAGCTGCTTCATAGGGATAATCTTGGGTACCGATGGCCACATTGCCGATGGTACAAGAGAGAATGCGATACCGAGCAGTATCATCACAATAACTGCGAACCACCAGATGTTCATCACGGGCAGCGCAAACAATACATGTACCACGGTAAGCAGTGTAGAGCCTATGAGCATGAGGGTAGCACCCTTACCCATCTTGTCGTACATTGAACCGAACAGCGGTGTCAGCAGTATTGTTCCGAAAGGCAAGAGGCCGGGAATCATACCTGCAACGTCGGGGCTTACATTGTACTTGATAATCATCAGGTTGGTTGCGAACTTCAGGAACGGGAACACTGCCGAGTAGAACATGAGGCAAAGCAGAGTAATCAACCAGAATCCCTTGTTGCAGAAGATGAGCTTGAGGTCACTCATCTTGAACTGCTCCTCGCTCTCTGCTGCACCGTCAGTTGCAGTTGCCGAAGCATCAAGCTTCTTGTCCATTACGCAGTATACGATGTATGAGAGCATACCGATGCACAATGCCGATGCACCTATCATCACGGGTGCCGATACAATGCCGAAGTACTGTGCAAGGGGCAGTGCGAAGAAGAGCGCACATGCTGTACCCACACGTGCAAGGGCTACCTGCAATCCCATTGCAAGTGCAAGTTCGTGACCGGTGAACCACTTTGCGATGACCTTTGTCACGGTGATACCTGCAATCTCACAACCCATTCCGTAGATTGCAAAACCGAGGCAGGCCACAGCAACCTGTGTCGGGAGGCCTACAATCTCACCGGTGAATGTGCTGTTTACTGCATACCACTTGATGGCTGCACCGGCGAACATGAGCGCTGTACTCATGAGACCGGTAAAGCGTACTCCCATCTTGTCAAGGATGATACCTCCGAAGAAGAGCATCAGCAGGAACACGTTGATATATCCGTATGCACCCGAGAATACTCCGTAGTCATCGCTTCCCCAGCCAAGGCCGTTGATGGTTGAATCAACCTTGACGGTCTCCTCATTGCCGGCGTTGTTGATTGTGTACTCGTTGCCTACTGTAATCTCATCTTCCGATGCAATGGCTGTTGTGCTTACCTTCATCAGCGAGTCGGCCGACAGGTATGTGCCATTGTCAAAATATACGAGCTTACCCTTTGTGGTTAGGGGTGCCTCGAGCGGGCCCATCACGTCGGTGAAGAAGTAGGCCATCATCATTGTGAACGAAACGATAATCAGCGCGGTCCAACGTGCTGCCTTGGAATCGTTCAGTCTTTTCTGTAATTTTTGTGTTGTTGTCATAGTGTTATTTGATTGTTGTTTTTTTAAAATAAGGCCTAAAAGGGTAACAAGGGCGCCAATTTTATCGGCACTACCCGCGACCAATTGCTGCAAGGCTTATCGAATTATTCTTTGAGCCATTTATCCAGCCATGCGAAGAATGTGCGCTGCCACAGGATGCCGTTCTGTGGTTTCAGTACCCAGTGGTTCTCATCGGGGAACAGCAACAGCTGTGCCGGGATGCCCTTCAGGCGTGCAGCGTTGAATGCAGCCATTGACTGTGATGAGAGGATGCGGTAGTCGCGGTCGCCGTGGATAAGGAGTATCGGGGTGTCCCACTTGTCCACGAACCTGTGAGGTGAGTTGGCGTATGAGCGCTTTACCTCTTCGGTCTGCTCGTATGGTGCACCGCCGAGGTCCCAGTTGGGGAACCAGCTCTCCTCGGTCTCGTAGTACTGCTGCTCCATGTTGAAGAAGCCGTCGTGTGCGATGAATGCCTTGAAACGCTTCTCGTGATGGCCTGCAAGCCACATTGATGAATATCCGCCGAAGCTTGCACCCACGCAACCCAAGCGGTCGGTGTCAACGTATGGCTCTTTTGAGATGTCGTCGATGGCTGTCAGCAGGTCGCTCATGCAGTTGCCGCCGTAGTTGGTGCTGATTTCCCAGTTCCAGGCATGGCCGAAGCCGGGGAGTCCGCGACGGTTGGGAGCGATGATGATATATCCGTTGGCTGCCATAATCTGGAAGTTCCAACGGTAGCTCCAGAACTGGCTCACGGGTGACTGCGGGCCGCCCTCGCAGAAGAGCAGGGTGGGGTACTTCTTCGCAGGGTCGAAGTGAGGAGGATAGATTACCCATGAGTGGAGGTCCTTGCCGTCGACGCTCTTGCACCAGCGTGCCTCAACCTTGCCTATTGCAATCTGGTCAAGGATGTGCTTGTTCTCCTGGGTAAGCTGCTTGACCTCTGCACCGGCCTTTGCTTCCATTGCGTATATGTCGGCAGGAGCACTCATCGATACCCGTGTCATGATAAGGCTGTTATCGCCAAGCATGGCAACCGAATTGTAGTCATGGTCTCCTTCGGTCATCTTTGTGAGCTTGCTCTCTGTTGTTATGTTGTACACCTGTGTGGTACCGTGCCATGTGCCTGTGAAGTAGAGGCTCTTGCTGTCGGGAGCCCAGCAGTAGCTGTCGACATTGCTGTCGAAGATAGCCTCTTTCTCGCCGTTGGGCTTCTCGGTGATATATTTGCGCTCGCCTGTAGCAAGGTCCATCACGCAAAGACGGTTGAGGTCGCTTTCGTAACCGTCGTGTTCCATGCTGAGCCATGCGATGCTCTTTCCGTCGGGTGAGAATTGGGGCGCTGTGTCATATCCGTAGTTAGAGCGTGCGGCATCGGGCTTGCAAAGGTTCTCGGTGTTGCCGCTCTCAAGGTCATATAGGTAAATGTCGGTGTCGGTGCTTACGGTATAGTCGCGTCCGCTCTTCTTGTTGCATGAGTAAGCGAACTTTTTGCTGTCGTTGCTCCATGCAAACTGCTCCACGCCGCCGAACGGGCGGTTAGGACAGTCATAAATTGTACCTTCGAGCAGGTCTTTGCCCTCATTGATGGCGCTGCCGTCAAAGTCAGCGATGAATGGGTGCGGAGCGTCGTTGAGCCACTCGTCCCAATGCTTGTACATCAGGTCATCCACTACAAAGCCCTTTGCTTCGGGAAGGTCGGGATGGATGTCGGCTGTTGTGGGCTTGATCTTTATGCGTTTGATGAGTGCCACCTTGCTTTCATCGGGTGAGAAGAGGAAGCCCTCGATGTCTGTTGCGTCTTTGGTGAGTTGCTTGCGCTCTGTGCCGTCAGGGTTCATCTCCCATACCTGGCTGCTGCCGCCCTCGTTTGAGAGGAACGCAATCTTGCTTCCGCCTTTTATCCAGGCTGCACTGCTCTCGTTTGCCGCAGTCGTGGTGAGCAGTGTCTTGCCGCTGCCGTCAGCATTCATTATGTGAAGAGTGTGGTGGCTCTTGTTCTTCTCTACACTGTAGTAGCTAACACCATATACGATGCTCTTTCCGTCGGGTGATACGCTTACCTCGCCTATGCGTCCCATGGCCCAAAGGGCTTCGGGTGTCATCAGTCCGCCTTCTATCTTTATGTCGGACTTGCCTATGGGGGCACTCTGCTCCTGCTGCGGGGCTTCGTTTCCGGTGCAACCGGTAAGGGCCATGCCGGAGATTGTCATTGCTGCCATAATTGCTGAAATTCGTTTCATATTATCTTTTTTCTTTTGGTTTTGTCGCTTGTTTTTATCTTTTTTGTATCAGGATGCATACTTATGCATTCTATGCAAAATTGTTGCAAATTTACTCATAAATATGTTTATATGCAATTAAAGGATATTAAAATATAGGGTGTCGCACAGTTAATCTTGTCTATCCGAAAAACCAAACTCAATTTGTTGCCCGATACTCAGTTTTGTTCTGTTTTATAGGGAAATAGGTCTGATTTTGACTGTTTTTATAAGGCGAAATGACATATTTGCTGTTTTTTTACGAAAAGCAAGATAAAATTTTCAAAAAGTTTGCAAATAATAAATAAAATGTAGTACCTTTGCAGACGTTTTAAGGAAAGAGGTTTGCCGAAACGCTAAAAAGGGAGTAGGCATAATTTATAAATATTTAATGTTGTTATGAAGAAGATTATGTTCGTAGCCGTTATGGCTTTCGCAATGGTTTCATGTGGTGGTAACAAGGCTGCTGAGGCTGAGGCTCAGTGTGACAAGGCTGCTTGCTGTGATTCAATTGTTGCAACAGACATCGTTCCTGCTGCTGCTACTGAGGTTCTTCCTGCTGCTGCTCCTTCTGCTGAGAACGGTGGTAAGGTCGCTACTGAGGTTATCCCTGCAGAGCCTGCAAAGTAATCGTACTCCTTTAATGTACGTCCAACCTTTTGCCTTCCGGCAAGAGGTTGATTAAAATGCAGATTAGTTTACCTTATAGGTAAATTCAGATAATGACAAATCGGCTATTTGGGCTGGTTTGTTATTATTTTTTTAGTAATAATATAGATGTTGTCCAAAACGTATCATGCCATTCTGGCTCACCGGCAAAGTCTGGGGGCTAAGCAAAAAGTTGAGTGATTTAGGAAAAG
>CALCYA010000005.1 GCA_937906165.1 uncultured Bacteroidales bacterium
AGAATGACAAAATACGCTAAATTTTAGTATAAATTCTTATATCGAACTCACGTTACATTACCAGATAAGAAAAAGACTCCCGCAGGAGTCTTTTTCTTATTTGGTAACGGTTGCTTCCAACCTCTCCTTCTCACTCATGGCAGCAAGCCTCATCACCTCGGTGATATCAAGTTTCAAGGCATCTGCAAGGCGTTTTCCGTACTCCTCATCGGCCAGATAGCAATGTGCAGCATGGCGGTATTTGATGTTGTCTGTAACTGGCATCATGTCCTCAACCGTATTTGCAATGAGCAATGCGCGCTTCTCCTCTGTCATGAGCCTGTATAGATTGCCGGGCTGATAGAAACAGTCATCGGTTCGGTCTTCGTAAGGGTTATAACGCATCGATTCGCCGGCCACGGCCGAGTGGATGTAATGCGCTTGAGTGACACCCCACTCCCCTATGCTGTTGGGAGAATAACCTTTTGTGGCACCGTTGTTGCCGTCTACACGCATAAGGCCGTCACGGTGGAAGCTATGCACAGGACAATGCGCACGGTTTACGGGTATCTGGTCGTGGTTAACCCCCAGACGGTAACGCTGTGCATCGCCATAGGAAAACAGACGCCCTTGCAGCAGTTTATCGGGTGAAAGTCCTATTCCCGGAACTACATGTGCAGGGTTGAATGCAGCCTGCTCAACATCGGCAAAATAGTTCTGCGGATTTCGGTTAAGCTCCAATATTCCCACCTCGATGAGCGGAAAATCCTTGTGGCTCCACACCTTTGTCACATCAAAAGGATTCTCGCGGTAATACGCTGCCTGTTCCTGAGTCATAATCTGGAAATAGAGTTTCCAACGCGGGAAATCACCCTTCTCTATTGCTGTAAAAAGGTCCCGTCCATGGCTCTCGCGGTCCTTTGCTATGACCGCTGCAGCCTCGGCATTGCTCAGGTTCTTTATCCCCTGTTGGGTGCGGAAGTGGAACTTTACCCAAAAACGTTCACCTTTTGCATTCACAAGGCTGAAAGTGTGCGAACCAAAGCCGTGCATATGCCTGTACGAAGCCGGAATACCACGGTCGGACATTACGATTGTAACCTGATGCAGCGCCTCGGGCAGCATTGTCCAGAAGTCCCAGTTGCTCTGCGGTGAACGCAGGTTCGTCTGCGGGTCACGCTTTATGGCGTGGTTAAGGTCGGGGAACTGCAGAGGGTCGCGCAGGAAGAATACAGGAGTATTGTTGCCCACAAGGTCCCAGTTACCCTCATCGGTGTAGAATTTAACTGCGAAGCCGCGGATATCACGTTCGGCATCAGCAGCTCCACGCTCGCCCGCTACAGTGGAGAAACGCACAAAGACATCAGTTACTTTGCCTATTTTTGAAAACAACGAAGCACAAGTGTAGTGTGTGACATCGTGCGTGACAGTAAACGTACCGAAAGCACCACTGCCCTTGGCATGCATACGACGCTCGGGAATGACCTCACGGTCGAAATGAGCCAGTTTCTCAAGCAGCCAGTTATCCTCTACCAGCAACGGCCCGCGCTCGCCGGCAGTAAGTGAATTTGTGTTGTCAGTGACCGGAGCACCGACCTCATTTGTCAGGAATTTCTTGTCCATAAGAAAAGGGTGTTAAGTATTCAAATGAATTCTCAACACCCCTGTAATACAATTTGTTCAAGGCCTACGCAGCAGTTTGCTTTTTAGTTATTTCCCTTTTACAATGCGCTTGATGTCATTAAGCTTGTTCAACGCCTCAAGCGGAGTAAGATTATTCACATCAATGCCTAAAATCTCATCGCGCACCTGTGAGAGTACAGGGTCATCAAGCTGGAAGAAGTTGAGCTGAAGCCCCTCACGGCTGTCGGCAATCTCGGCTGTAGGAGCACTTTTGAGCTCACCGCGATTGTTGCCTGCCTCAAGTTTTTTGAGTATCTGCTCGGAGCGTCTTACAATGCTCTTGGGCATACCGGCAAGCTTTGCCACATGAATACCGAAAGAGTGCTCGCTACCCCCCGGCATGAGCTTGCGCAGGAAAATGACCTTGCCGTCAATCTCCTTTACCGACACATTGAAGTTCTTGATACGCGTGAAGCTCTTCTCCATCTCGTTTAGCTCGTGGTAATGCGTTGCAAAGAGAGTGCGTGCCCTACCCTTCGAGAACTCGTGGATATACTCTACGATGGCCCAGGCTATCGACATACCGTCGTATGTAGATGTACCGCGACCGAGTTCGTCAAAGAGCACAAGGCTCTTCTCGGACAGATTGTTGAGGATATTTGCAGCCTCGGTCATCTCTACCATGAATGTAGACTCGCCTGCCGAGATATTATCGCTTGCTCCCACACGTGTGAATATCTTGTCCACAAGGCCTATATGCGCACTGTCGGCAGGCACAAAACATCCTATCTGGGCAAGCAGTGTGATGAGCGCTGTCTGTCGCAGGAGAGCCGACTTACCGGCCATATTAGGACCGGTAACGATTATTATCTGCTGCTTGTCGCTGTCAAGATAAAGGTCATTGGGGATATAATTCTCGCCCACTGCCATCTGACGCTCGATAACAGGGTGACGGCCCTGCTTAATATCGAGTACATCATCCTCGCTCACAACAGGACGGATATATTTGTATGCACGTGACACGTTGGCGAATGATAGTAGCACATCAAGCCTTGCAAGATGCGATGCATTGACCTGTATAGAAGGGATATATGATGCCACATCGGCCACAAGAGAGTTGAAAATCTGCGACTCAAGAGCAAGGATCTTCTCCTCGGCACCCAAGATTTTCTCTTCATACTCCTTGAGTTCCTGTGTTATGTAACGCTCAGCGTTCACAAGTGTCTGCTTGCGGATCCATTCGGCAGGCACATTCTCCTTGTAGGTGTTACGTACCTCGATGTAGTAGCCGAACACGTTGTTGAAAGATATCTTTAGGCTCGGGATACCCGTGCGTTCACTCTCGCGCTGCTGCAGCTGCATCAGGTAATCCTTACCGTGGTATGCAATGGCACGCAGCTCGTCGAGCTGCTCATTTACGCCGTCGGCCACTACCCCGCCCTTGTTCAGCAGCAAAGGCGGCTCGGGTACAATCTCATTGGCTATCCTGTCACGTATATCGGCACAACAGTCGAGCTGTGCGCCTATCTGCTTGAGCACCTCGTTGTCTGAAGCCTCACAAGCCTGTTTTATGGGCTCGACAGCCTGCAGCGCAAGCTTCAGCTGAACAAGCTCACGCGGAGAGACACGCCCTGCCGCAACCTTTGCTATTATACGTTCAAGGTCACCTATCAGTTGCAGGTTCTCCTCGACAAGCTCACGGAACAGCGGCTCGCGGAAATAGTATTCCACTATATCCAGACGCTCGTCAATGGGCTTCTTGTCCTTGAGTGGGAATACCATCCAGCGCTTCAACAGACGCGCTCCCATAGCCGTGAGTGTGCGGTCCACCACCGACAGCAACGACGAACCGCCGTCGTGCATACTGCCCAACAGCTCAAGACTGCGGATAGTGAACTTGTCAAGACGCACATAACGCTCCTCCTCGATACGTGAGATGTTGCGGATATGCGATATCTGCGTGTGCAGTGTAACACCCAGATAGTGCAGAACGGCACCGGCCGCCACCACTCCGCTGCGCAGATGCGAGATACCGAAACCCTTGAGGTTCTTTGTCTCGAAATGCTTGGTCAGTTTCTCGTTCGCGAACTCCTCGGTAAAGGCCCAGTCATCGAGCTCGAATGTGAGATATTTACTGCCGAAACAATCCTCGAAACGGCTCTTGAGGCCACGCTCATAGAGCACCTCCTTTGGACGGAAATTGATCAGCAGCTTCTCGATGTAGTCGAAAGTACCCTCGGCAACAAGGAATTCTCCTGTTGAGATATCAAGGAATGACACGCCGCACATGGGCTTACCGAAGTGCACCGCTGCAAGGAAGTTATTCTCTTTATAATCAAGCACATTGTCGTTTATTGAGACACCCGGGGTGACAAGTTCGGTGATACCTCTCTTCACAAGTTTCTTTGTCATCTTGGGGTCCTCGAGCTGGTCGCAGATAGCCACGCGCTTGCCTGCCCTCACCAGCTTGGGCAGATAGTTGTCGAGCGCATGGAAAGGAAAGCCTGCCATCTCGATGGCTTTTGCAGTGTCACTTTTTCCATTGGAGCGCTTGGTAAGTGTGATACCGAGTATCTCCGATGCTACTATAGCGTCGGAACAGTATGTCTCGTAGAAGTCTCCGCAACGGAACAGAAGGACCGCATCGGGGTGCTTCGCCTTGAGGTCATAGAACTGACGCATCATCGGGGTAACGGCTGTATCTTTTTCGGCCATATATTCAAGTAGTTTTTATTCGGGAATAATTATGCGAAGATAGCTATTTTTATCCGATTTGAGAGCACAAGAAACAAAAAAGAACTTTTGGCATCAAATTCATACGATAAAAAGGAAAATCATCCGAATTTTATATATTTTTGCAAGATATTGCATCTACTATGTAGATGATGGAATAATGTCGAAAATAAACCACAGATAGACCAAAGTCATTAACATATAACAAAATTAAGTTTTGTCATTCCGACAGAGCAAAGCGACGAGGAATCTTAAACGTTAATGGAGATTTCTCACATCCGTTCGAAATGACAATGCATATTGATTGAATTACAGAATTATAATTGCTAATCTGGAAATAAAAAACAAAAGAATATATGGCATACAATTTTAACGAGATTGAACAGAAGTGGCAGAAGCGATGGAAAGAGAACAACACCTATCGCGTAGTTGAGAATGACGATAAAAAGAAATTCTATGTGCTTAACATGTTCCCTTACCCATCGGGAGCAGGATTGCACGTAGGACACCCGCTGGGTTACATTGCATCGGATATTTTCGCACGTTTCAAGCGTCTTCAGGGCTTCAACGTGCTCAATCCTATGGGTTACGATGCATACGGACTCCCGGCCGAGCAGTATGCCATCCAGACAGGACAGCACCCCGCAATAACCACAGAGCAGAACATCAACCGCTACCGTGAGCAGCTCGACAAGATAGGTTTCTGCTTCGACTGGAACCGCGAGATAAGGACCTGCGATGCAAACTACTACCACTGGACACAGTGGACATTCATCAAGATGTTCAACAGCTACTACGACAACGATGCAAAGTGCGCAAAGCCCATTGCTGAACTTATCGAAAAGTTGGCTAAAGAGGGTAGTGCAGGCATCAACGCCGCTTGTACCGAGGAGGTTGATGTTACAGCCCAGGAGTGGAACAGCATGGACGAGAAAGCACAGCAGGAGCTGCTTATGAACTGGCGCATAGCGTTCCTCAACGAGACAATGGTGAACTGGTGCCCTGCATTGGGTACAGTGCTCGCCAATGACGAGGTTGTCGATGGTGTGTCGGAGCGCGGAGGTTTCCCTGTTGTACAGAAGAAGATGAAGCAGTGGTGCCTGAGAGTATCGGCATACTCACAGCGCCTGCTCGACGGCCTTGAGAGAATAGACTGGACAGAGTCGCTCAAGGAGACACAGCGCAACTGGATTGGACGCAGCGAGGGAACAGAGATGCAGTTCCGCGTAAAGGACAGTGACGTGCAGTTCACAATCTTCACCACACGTGCCGATACAATATTCGGTGTCACATTCATGGTTCTTGCACCCGAGAGCGAGCTTGTAGCACAGCTCACCACTGAGGAGCAGAAAGAGGCTGTCGAGGCTTATCTTGACCGCACAAAGAAGCGTACCGAGCGTGAGCGCATGATTGACCGCAACGTGACAGGTGTATTCACCGGTTCATATGCAATCAACCCCATTACAGGCGAGGAAATCCCCGTGTGGGTCAGTGACTATGTGCTTTCGGGTTACGGAACAGGCGCCATTATGGCCGTTCCTGCACACGACAGCCGCGACTACGCTTTCGCAAAGCACTTCGGCATTGAGATACGTCCGCTCATCGAGGGTTGCGACGTCAGCGAGGAGAGCTTCGACGCAAAAGAGGGTATCATGACCAACTCGCCTACAGCAGCATTCAGCGACTGCAAGCTCAACCTCAACGGACTCACAGTGAAGGAGGCCATTGCAAAGACAAAGCAGTTCGTTACCGATACAAAGCTCGGCCGTGTGAAGGTGAACTACCGTCTGCGCGATGCAATCTTCAGCCGCCAGCGCTACTGGGGCGAGCCGTTCCCCATCTACTACAAGAACGGTGTGCCTTACCCGATACCCGAGGAGTGCCTTCCGCTTGAACTGCCCGAGGTAGAGAAGTTCCTCCCTACAGAGAGCGGCGAGCCACCTTTGGGCCACGCAAAGATGTGGGCTTGGGACACAGCAAACAACTGCATCACAAGCAAGGATAACATAGACAACAGTACAGTATTCCCTCTCGAACTCAATACAATGCCCGGTTTTGCAGGTTCAAGCGCATACTACCTGCGTTACATGGACCCACGCAACGGCAACGCACTTGTGGGCAAGGAGGCCAACAATTACTGGCAGAATGTAGACCTGTATGTGGGCGGTAAGGAGCACGCTACAGGCCACCTCATCTATTCACGTTTCTGGAACATGTTCCTGTTCGACACAGGCCTGAGCGTTAAGGAAGAGCCGTTCCAGAAGCTCATCAACCAGGGTATGATTCAGGGACGAAGCAACTTCGTATACCGCATAAAGGACACAAATACATTCGTGTCGCTCAACCTTGCAAAGCAGTACGATGTGACACCGTTGCACGTTGACGTGAACATTGTATCGAACGACATCCTTGACATTGACGCGTTCCGCGCTTGGCGTCCCGAGTATGCCGATGCAGAGTTCATCCTCGAGGACGGCAAGTATATCTGCGGCTGGGCAGTAGAGAAGATGAGCAAGTCAATGTTCAACGTTGTGAACCCCGATGTGATTGTAGAGAAGTACGGTGCCGACACACTGCGTATGTACGAGATGTTCCTTGGCCCCATCGAACAGTCAAAGCCTTGGGACACAAACGGTATCGACGGTTGTCACCGCTTCCTGCGCAAGCTCTGGGGTATGTTCTTCGACAAGAACGACAACTGCATCCTCACTGACGGAGAGCCCACAAAGGAGGAGCTCAAGTCACTGCACAAACTCATCAAGAAGACTACAGAGGACATCCCAGCATTCTCATACAACACCACAGTGAGTGCCTTCATGATTTGCCTCAACGAGCTTACAGCACTCAAGTGCAACAAGAGGTCAATCCTTGAGAAGGTTGTCGTTGTGCTGTCACCGTTTGCACCTCACATCTGCGAGGAGCTGTGGGAAATCATGGGACACAATACCACAATCTGCGACGCCGAGTGGCCTGCATACAACGAGGAGTACCTCAAGGAGGATACTGTCAAATATACAATCTCTTTCAACGGCAAGGCACGCTTTACAATGGACTTTGCTGCAGACGCTACAAACGCCGACATCGAGGCAACCGTACTCGCCAACGAGAACAGCCAGAAGTATATCGACGGCAAACCCATCAAGAAGGTCATCATTGTTCCAAAGAAGATTGTTAATATAGTTATCTGATAACGGAAACGAGAGACAAACTATAAACGGTTTTAAAACTTTAAAACTATGGCTAAACGATTCATCCCGCGTCCTTCAATTTTGAGTGAGATAAAGAACTATTTCATGATCACTCTCGGACTTGCATTTTATGCCTTTGCATGGAACTTTTTTATGGAGCCTTACACTTTTGTGACAGGAGGTGTAACCGGTGTCTGTGCCATAATACAGTACACTACCGGGGTGCCAATCCAGTACTCTTACTTCCTCATAAACATGGTGCTGATATTAATTGCCATATGGCAGCTTGGACTCAAGTTCTGCATAAAGACAATATATGCAATCATAGCTCTTACACTGTTCCTTCAGCTGTTCCAGATGGTGTTTGACGTATACCCCAATGCATCGGAAATTATCGGACCGGACAAACAGCTTGAATCGTGTATTGTTGGTTCAATATTCACCGGACTGGGCCTGGCATTCTGTTTCCTTAGCAATGGAAGTTCCGGCGGTGTAGACATCATTGCCGCAATTGTGAACAAGTACAAGGATGTAAGTTTCGGCCGTGCCATGCTCTATGTGGACGCATGTATAGTAATAAGCAGTTTCTTCATAATCCCTACAAACGACACGGCACTGAGCCTCCAGAAGGTATTCTACGGATTCATCAACCTTGTGATAGTGAACGTATCACTGGACTACATGGTGAACAGCAACCGTCAGGCAGTGCAGTTCTTCATCTTCTCGAGCAAGTACGATGAGATTGCATACTACATAACACGTCATCTTAAACGTGGTGTCACACTGCTTGACTCCATAGGATACTATTCGGGAAAGGAGAGTAAGGTTGTTACAACCATAGCACGCGCCAACCAGGCGAACCAGCTGTTGAGCGCGATAAAGCAGATTGACCCCAATGCACTCGTGTCACAGTCAAAAGTAATGGCCGTATATGGATTGGGCTTCGACAAGATAAAAGCCAAGGCAAAGAAGGTCAAGTTCGATGCAAATGAACCTAAGGAACTTGTAAAAACAGAAGAAAAACAATGAAACTTGTATTCGCAACAAACAACAGACATAAGCTCGACGAGGTAAGGGCCATTGTTGGCGATAAGGTAGAGGTACTCTCACTGAACGACATAGGTTGCCACGACGACATCCCCGAGACAGCCGACACCTTGCAGGGCAACGCGCTCATCAAGGCACGTTACATATATGAGAAGTTCGGAGTAGACTGCTTTGCCGATGACACCGGCCTTGAAGTAGAGGCTCTTGACGGTGCACCGGGAGTATTTTCGGCGCGTTATGCCGGTGAGGAGTGCGACTCCGAGGCCAACATGCAGAAGCTATTACAAAATTTAACAGGAAAAAGTAACCGCAACGCACAATTTCGCACAGTTATCGCGTTAATTATTAAGGGAGAGGAAAAACTCTTCAACGGCATTGTAAAAGGAACAATCACCGAAGAGAAGAGGGGAGACTCAGGGTTCGGATACGACCCAGTGTTTGTTCCAGAAGGTTTTTCCGAGAGTTTTGCACAGATGAGCGGGGATATGAAGAACAGCATAAGCCACCGCTACCGCGCAACCCTGGAACTTAGTAATTACCTGAAAGAGAACTATGAAGCTGTTTAAATTTCTTTCAAAAAAGATTATTACATTGCCCGCGAGTTGTGCTTGCCTTTTTATGCTCTTTTTTGTCTGTTTTCCCCTTTTTCGCAGTTACATAGCCCGCTATGCGCCTTTGAAAAATGAAAAAACATCCTAAAAAAGACCTATAAAAATTTCAAGGACATAAATTAAAACAGCTTCTATGATTAAACGTTTTATTGCACTTTTTTCTATACTGATTGCCTTGACAGCCAGTGCCGGAGTAGGGGATTGGGTGCTGTACCCGTCGTACCACAACGCAACATACTGCCAGAAAGCTGGTGACAGGATATATGTCCTTGCATCAGGAGCGCTATACTCATACAACACAAGCGATGACGAGGTGCGCACATACGACAAGATAAATACCCTTAGTGACATTGACATCACACACATAGCATATTGTAAGGATATAAAGGCCCTTGTCATAGTATACAGCAATGCCAACATCGATATACTCTACGATGACGACGAGGTATACAACATGTCGGACTTCAAGAACAAGACACTGCCGAGCAAGAAAATAAACGGCATAAACATCCAAGGTACAACAGCCTACCTGTCGACATCATTCGGAATAGTGGAGATAGACCTTGAGGAGTATGAGTTCACAAACACATACAACACAGGCCTGAACACCTATTGCACCTACCTTTTCAAGGACAAGCTCTTTTGCGGAACAGAGACAGGAATGTTCTGCTGCGACATAAACAAGAACCTTCTCGACAAGAACAACTGGGTAAAAAAGAACAACTACTTTACAAAGGCAATATGTGAGCTCGGTGGCCTGTTATATTGCTACCTTGACGACTTTGGAATATACAGTTATAATGCCGATACCAACATTCTCAAGGACCTTATCTACAACCATGGCGAGAAGTACAATGCCATGTACAGCACAGGTAGTGAGATCATAGCATCGGCAAAGAAGAAAACAACCGTCATCACCGGTCCGCAGGATGCAACAGTATACAGGAATACAGGTAGTAACTTCATTCTCAAGGACGGCAACAGCTTCTGGGACTGCAAGGGATACAAGGGATTTGTCAAGTGCGACATAAAGGACAACAATATTGTTGAAGTTGCGACACCCATTGTCCCCAACTGCCCAATAAGGAACTACTGCGAGTTCATGCAGTTCACAAACGACGACAAACTGCTTGTAGCTGGCGGAAACCTCAATTTCTTCGACATCACATTCTATGACGGTACACTGATGGAGTACGACTACCTTGATGACAGGTGGACCAACCTCCCCGAAGATACCATAAAGCAGGTTACCGGGATTCCCTACTTGAACTTGTGTTCCATTGATGAGGACCCTACAGAACCAGGACACTATTTTGCAGGCTCGTTCGGATACGGACTATATGAGTTCCGCGACGGAAAGTTTGTAAAGCACTACAGTTTGGACAACAGCCCGTTGGAGAGTGTATTGCCCTCATCGCGCGAAGCTAACAGATTTGTGCGCATAACATCAGTGAAGTTCGACAACGAAGGCAACCTGTGGTGTATAAACACAGGAGTGAAGAACATTGTCAAAATATTGAAGAAAGACGGCACCTGGACAGAACTATATTACAAGGCCGTGGATAAACTGCCTACAATTGTAGACCCATTCATTGATTCGAGGGGCTGGCTATGGCTCACATCGTTGCAGGAAGAGACAGGAGTGTTCTGCGCCAAGATGAACGTCACACCATTTGATACAAGCGACGACGAGTCCAAGATATGGCTCAACAAGTTCACTAACCAGGACGGTATAAGCTACGACATATATCAGGTATATGCTGTGGTAGAGGATATGAACGGAGAGATATGGGTGGGTACAAACACAGGACTCTTTGTTATCGACAACCCAAAGACATTCTTCGACAAAGGCATCTTCAAACAGATTAAAGTGCCCCGCAACGACGGCACAGGCCTTGCCGACTATCTGCTGAGCGGAACATATATAAAGGCAATGAAGGTTGACGGCGCCAACCGCAAGTGGGTGGGAACAAACGACAACGGCGTATACCTGATAAGTGCCGACGGAAAAGAGACAATACACCACTTTACCACAGAGAACTCACCGCTGCCGTCGAACAACATCGTGAGCATAGCAATCAACGGCAAGAGCGGCGAAGTGTTCATAGGCACCGACAAGGGAATGGCAAGCTATATGAGCGACGCCACACGCCCGCAGGATACACTTGACGAGAAGAACATATATGCCTATCCCAACCCCGTGAGAGCCAATTACAGCGGAAATATATCAATTGTAGGACTCACCCACGACTGTAACGTAAAAATCGTCGATGCGGCAGGATTTTTAATCAATGAGGGCCAATCAAACGGCGGACAGTACAACTGGAACGGACGCAACCAGCAAGGCGAGAAGGTACCGAGCGGAGTGTATTACGTTCTAACATATGACAGCAACGGCGACGAAGGAGTAGCTACAAAGATACTTGTTACGAAATAAAACTACACCGGAGTATTTATTCCGTTGTAGAGAATAATAAACATTTCCAATAAAGAAATAAAATTACTCTCGTCAATATGACGGGAGTAATTTTATGGCAATAATATAGAAGTTGTCCATTGATACAAATATCTACTGCGATGATGTCATCCCGACAGAGCGCAGCGACGAGGGATCTCAAAAATATCGCGAAATAAGAGATTCTTCACATTCGTTCAGAATGACATGATACGTTTTGGACAACATCTATATTATTACTATTTTTATTAACTTAGCGGAATAATAACCAGAATCAATGATCAGCATTACCCAAGCAACAGAATCATACATTCATGTTATCAAATCTATGGCTGATGTCGTTTTCAGGAACACATACAGCAGTATACTTACCGCTGAACAGGTAGAGTATATGATGGAGTGGATGTACTCCGACAATAGCCTTGAGAAACAGTTTAGCGACCTACATAGTTACTTTATTGCATGGTGTAACGGCATTCCTGTAGGGTATATGTCAATACAAAAAGAAAGTATTACAGAGGATAACATTACTGTCTACCATTTGCATAAACTTTATGTAATGCCAGAATGGCAAGGTAGTGGAGTAGGGGAGCTTCTATTTAAAAAAGCTTGCGAATATGCAACACTTAATAAAAATAGTGCCAAAGTGCGTATAGAGCTTAATGTAAACCGTTATAACAAGGCAGTAAGGTTCTATATTAGAATGGGTATGGAAATTGCCCGTGAAGGGGATTTCCCAATAGGTGACGGATTTTATATGAACGACTATATTATGAGTTTGGAATTATAAAATTTTATCATTCTATATTTGCACTGTCATTGACTCGTTTTGCTTTTCGCAACCCAAACGGC
>CALCYA010000006.1 GCA_937906165.1 uncultured Bacteroidales bacterium
TTAATGTTTTGTCTGTGTTAAAAAGATATTCCCCCTATAGTTTGCAGGTGAACCACTTTAGAGACCTTGAGGCCCCTATAAACCGTCGCCCGCAAAATCTCAATAATGGGCATAACAAACCTGAACCCGCTTTGTTGCGGGCTCTCAATGATGGCCAATCAAGGGTTACTTGTAGGGTGAGCCTTCTTCGGCGGCGAGTGGTATCTCCTGCTCGTCGCTGCCATATTCTGACGCGGTGCTGATGTCGCCGATGACTCTGTTGCGCAGGTCTATGAATTCCTGGGCTTCGTGTGGTGGCATGGTGGCGAGTATCTCTTCGTCGGTGTATGAAAGTGCGGTTGCTGCACCTTGGAGTATGTCGGCTGCTATCTCGTTGCCGCTGGGTTTGTTCTGCTTTTTATCGTTCATTGTGTGGGGCACGGGGTCTGCCCGGTAGGTTAAATTAGTTTTTCAACAATTCTGCCGCATGCGAGGCCGTCGCCGTAGGGGTTTACGGCTTTGCTCATTGCATCGTAATGTGCACGGTCGTCGAGCAGTGAAGACACTTCGTCTACGATCTTGTCATGGTCTGTGCCGACGAGCTTGACGGTTCCGGCCTCGAGTGCCTCGGGGCGCTCGGTGGTGTCGCGCATGACAAGCACCGGCTTGCCAAGGCCTGGAGCCTCTTCCTGGATGCCGCCGCTATCGGTGAGCACAATGTCGCTCTTTCCCATGAGGTATACGAATGAGAGATATTCCAATGGCTCAATGAAGAACATGTTGCCTGTATCACTCTCGTTGTCCGGGCACTCCTCTTTGGAAAGTGAAACTGCTTTTTTATTTACAACATGCTCTCCAAAAACTTCTGCGATTGGTTTACGCACGTTGGGGTTGAGGTGCATGGGGTAAACGAAATCTACATTGGGGTATTTCTGGGTAAGATCCTTTATGGCAGTGCACATGTGGATGAATCCGTCACCGAAGTTCTCGCGGCGATGACCTGTTATGAGTACAAGCTTGCGGCTGTTGTCAAGTCGTGTGACATCGTAGCCGGCATGTGATAGCATATCCCTTAACTCGTCGTTGAGCGTATTGTCTTTCTTTATCTTGTCGACAACCCAGTGAAGGGCATCGATGACGGTGTTGCCTGTGACGGTAATGCTCTCCTCGTTGACAGCCTCGCGCAAGAGGTTTGCCTTGCTTAATGGCGTGGGGGCGAAATTATATGTCGCTATCCGGCTTGTTATCTGACGGTTCATTTCCTCGGGCCATGGACTGTAGATGTTGTGAGTGCGCAATCCTGCTTCTATATGCCCCACGGGAATCTGCTGGTAGAAGGCTGCAAGTGCAGCAGCTGTGCTTGTGGTTGTGTCGCCATGCACCAGTACTACGTCGGGCTGTGTCTCCTTTAGCACATCGCGCATACCGGTAAGTACGCGGGCTGTGACATCGTAGAGGTCTTGTCCCTGTTTCATGATGTTGAGATCGTAGTCGGGGGTTATTTCAAAAAGTTGCAGTACCTGGTCGAGCATCTGGCGATGCTGGCCGGTAACGCATACTATGGTCTTGAATGTAGTGGGGCGCTTCTGGAACTCTTTGACCAACGGTGCCATCTTGATGGCCTCGGGACGAGTGCCGAACACAAGCATCACTTTCTTCATCATTTATCTGTTTTATCGGTGTTCTGGTTATATTTCCGTAACAATTGCGATTGTTGTCGGATTTTTATAATTCTGCAAATATAATGCTTTTTTTTATTGCAACGTCATAACTTTCGGGTAAATGAGTGCTCTTGCGTTGTGTATACGTATGTCTATGTCTTTATAACGTGTTGCCGGGGCGAATATTGCCTCGGTTACCCTTTTTTTGACAGCAAGGTGAAAAGTTGCTTTTTATTGATGGTGCTCTCTTCTGGTGCAACGGGAAACGTGCCTGTACGGCGGGGCTCTTTTCTATCCCTTCTGTCATCATCATCTTGCTGCCCCGCCGTCCTGCACTTTCTGCGTAAACAAACGAAATGCTCTTTTGTTCGTGAAGTGTCACCGTGTAGTGCGTTTGTATTTGTTGGAAAGAATTCGTACCTTTGCGCTAAAGCGCGAAAATAGACTGCAGTAGCTGTGAGATATTCAAGCAAGCTTGATTTTATTTCGCTCGTTTGTACCTATAATTGGCGTAATATGTTTTAAATTAAGATTAAAAATTTATACAATATGTTTTCAGGAATTGTTGAGGAGTTTGCCACGGTGCGCAAACTGGTGCGTGAGCAGGGTAATCTGCATCTTACGCTTACATGCTCTTTTGTGGGCGAACTGAAGATTGACCAGAGTGTGTCGCACAATGGCGTATGTCTTACAGTGGTTGACATAAACGGTGACGAGTATACTGTGACTGCAATGCACGAGACGCTTGAGCGTTCCAATATAGGGCTGTTGCAGGTGGGGGACAAGGTTAACGTGGAGCGCAGCATGATGATGAACGGACGTCTGGATGGTCACATTGTTCAGGGACATGTGGACGAGACTGCCGAGTGTGTGTCGGTAAAGGATATGGACGGCAGCTGGTATTATACATTCCGTTATCGCAAGGATGATGAGATGGCGGCAAAGGGCTATCTTACAGTCGATAAAGGTTCGGTCACGGTCAACGGTGTGAGCCTTACGGTATGTGAGCCGACTGATGACTCGTTCTCTGTTGCTATAATTCCTTACACTCATGAACATACCAATTTCCACACGATTGAAGTGGGTACGAAGGTGAATATTGAGTTTGATATCATAGGTAAGTACATAGCGAGGATTGCAAAGCGATGAAGAGTTTCCTTGAGTTGGCAGCTGCACGCCAGAGTGACAGGGCTTATGAGCCGGGACGCGTGATTGGGCGCGAGGTGCTTGAACGCATACTTGAGGCGGGGCGTCTGGCACCGTCGGCATGCAACGGACAGCCGTGGCATTTTACGGTGGTGACTGACCCGCAACTGCTTGTGGAGGTGGGAAAGGCTACCTCGAGTCTTGGTATGAACAGGTTTGTGAAGGATGCCTCGGCGCTGGTGCTCATCACTCTTGAGCCTACGAATATCACATCCAAACTCGGTTGCGGTATAAAGGATAAGGATTTTCCCATTATGGACCTTGGTATTGCTTCGGCATATATGACTCTTGCTGCCGAGGACGAGGGTATAGGAAGCTGTATCCTGGGCTGGTTCGATGAGAAGAAAATCAAGGAGCTGGTGGGTGTACCGCAGAAGAAGCGTCTTATGCTCATTATCTCGCTGGGCTACAACCTGAAGCCGAAACGCAAGAAGATACGCAAGGATTTTGACAAGGTTGTTTCTTTTGAAAAATACTGACAATGATAAGGCTGTTTGTCTATCTGCTGCTTTTTGTTACGGTATTCGTCTCGGTGTGTATGCACACAAAGCCTGACCGTGAAATGCATCTGCATGAGATATCTTCCTCCCTGATGGCGAATATCAAAGCTGTTGTTCCCGAAGGTGTTGTAATTCCGGAGGAAACCATAGAGAAACTGAATGCTGATACAGTTGTGACGAAGATGCTTGACAAGATGTTCGTGGTTGATGACTACGTGGCGTTCACTGTGGGGCGCATTGTGGCAGGGGATAACAAGTATGTGATTTCTGTTGGCTTTTTCGACAAGGTGTTTGCGTTGTCACAGGAAGGTGTTACAGAGAAAGTTGTTTACAAATTGCGCGAAAAGGGTATTGTTGATTGAGTCTCCCTCTGCGCGGTGTTGAATAAATGGTAATTATGGTAAATAAAGTATATCTTGAGAATTTTGAGAGCCGTCTGATGAACGAGCTCCTGAAGCTGTGTACACAATACAAGGTTCTTGAGGGCACTCTGTTGTCGACTGAGGATATAGATGCACGTTGGCACGAGATTGCTCCAGAATATGTGGCTGATGCGGTCCCTAACATTGCCGATTATCCCACTGTGGCGATAGCGTGGGCCGGATATGTTGGTATAGCTGTTGCGCATCTGTGGGATGAGGACTGGGCCGCACACTGCAAGGATGAGTATAAGTCTCTTTATGGTCCTGCTGGTTTTGACGACATGGACGAGAATATTGTGCAGAAGATACTTGGCTTCCACTTGGAGTCGCAGGAGGCAAAGAACATTGAGCAGATGATGCGCAGGCTTGGTGAGACTGCCCTGACGCTTATACGTCGCGAGAATATCGAGCCGCAGTCGCCAATGGCATTCCATGCCTTTGCACGTGCAATAAAGGTGATGTTCCGCATTGGTGCTGCAATAGAACTCAAACGTTTGGGCTACAAGTTCGAGCAGGTGAACCTGCCTGGCCTTAATGGAGGTGTAGCGGAGTGCTGACAAGTATATGCAACCACAAACAGAGCGAGCGGCCTATACAGCCGCTCGCTCTGTTTGTATACATGGTCCTTTAACTTACGAAAATTCTTGTCAGTCTGAACTTTGACATTACCCATACAAGCAGGGCGCTTATGGCGACTGTTGTTGCCGCAGCAAGCAGTATGCGCACGATGTAGGGGAGTGCTGGTGTGTCATAAAGGTCATAACTCAGGAAGGTGAATGTGAAGTGGCACAGATATACTCCAAAGGTGAGGCCAGCGGCCTTTGATAGCCACTTGCGCGGTGCAGTGTCCAGTTTCTGTATTGCCACAAAGACGGGGAATGTCATCATGAACACATTTATTCCTGTGAAGTACCACAGTATCTCAAGATAAGCGTAGTTGCCGGGGAAATATTCGTTTGTGACAACATAGCCTACAGAGGTCACAGTATAGCCTGCAATGAACATCGGCAGGCATATGGCTGCCATCTTCTTCCAACTCCAGTCGAGTGGGTATTTCTTGAGGTAGTAGGCCAGTATGAGGTAACCTATGAATCCCGAAATGTAGTAGAATGAACCGTAAATATTCCAATCGCACTCACCAAAGAGTCCCATGTGTCCGTAGTTGCCTGTGTAACCCAGTGCCGGCGCTACCATCTTTATATATGGTAGTACTAGGGTCACTCCCCATATATAGAGTACTGTCTTTATCTCCTTGCGTGATGCCTGTACGAGCCAGCTGTTGATAATGGGCATTATGATGTAAAGCCCTATGAGCATATAGAGGTACCATAATGGGGTGGTGTCGAAATTGAAGTTGAAGATGAATGTGTACAGCCTGCCGATGAGTGTGCTCTGGGTGTAGTCGCTTACCGACAGCTGCGGGTTGGCGGTGTCAGGGCTTACTGCGGTGAAGTACAGGAATGCCATTAGCGGCAGTGCTATTGACCAGAATATAAGCGGCTTGATGATGCGTCCTATGCGCTTGCTGTAGAATCGGTTGACGGTGGTGCCCGGTTTTATGGGCAACAGCAGGACTGCTGTCATCATTGCAAACAGGGGAACGCATGGGCGCACGAGGCTGCCGCAGAATACTCCTGTGAGGAACATCTCGCGGTTGGCGTCAAAGTGGGCCACAAAGGGGTCGCAGCAGTGTGCGAACACTACAAGAATGCATGCGACAACGCGCAGCATGTCAATCCAGCCTATGTTTTCTTTTTCGGATACTTTCATGTTTTGAACGATGTTTGTATTAAAATACTGCTATGTTTGCGGGATTGCGTGAGTGTTCTCCCGTACAGCAAATTTACAAAACTATTCTTGCTGCCGCAAGTGCATGGATACAATAAAGCATGCCCACCTCTGAAAAAGGTGGGCATGCTTTTATATTGCTCTAATTTTTATATTAGAAACGGAAGTCAACACCAACTGCAACGTCGTATGTCTTGCGGATGTAGCTTGAACCGTTTGTCTTGTTTATGTCGTGAGCGTAGTTTGCATAGCAGAAACCTACGTTCAGATCAAGATTCTCTGTGAAGCTGTACTTTGCACCAAGACCTGTCATGAATGAGTCGTTTACAAAGTTGAGGTCGCTTACGTATTTGTCTGTAACACCGAAGTCGCTGAACTGGATACCTGCAGAGAGAAGCAAGTTCTTTGTTACATTGAACTCAACACCTGCCAAAAGCTCGTATGAGTTGCGGTCGAGGTTTGCGTTGTTGTCTGCACCGCCGAGGAGTGACTCAACCTTAGCATCCTTCTCGAAGTAGTATGTAGCACCCAGCATAGCCTTGAACCAAGATGTTGCCTGCCATGAACCTGCAAGTGAGAGCATTGCCTGAGCATCGCTGCGGAGTGAGTAACCGTCCTGGAGTGTAGCGAGACTGCCGAGTGCAGGCATTGCCTGTGCAAGCATGCCGATCTTGCCGTCAAGGTTGGCATCGCCACCGAGCTGAGGTGCCAATATCTGGCTCTCGAACTTGTCTGTCTCGTTCTCGAGGTTTGTAACTGCGCGGAACTCGTACTTTGCAGCGAAGTTGAAGTCGCCTACCTTATAGTCTACACCTACTACTGGAGCAAATGCAAAACCTGTCTGTGTAAGGTCGAGCTCAAGGAGCTTGCCAACAGCACCGGCCTGTGGATGTACGGCTGTGATGTTACCAGAGTAGCTTGCGCTTACATAGTTGCCGCGGATACCTGCGTAAACTGACCAGTTGTCAGAGAGTTTGTAAGCAGCACCAAGCTGGAGTGAGAATACATACTGTGTAGACTCGAATGCTGATGTTGCGTTGAGGCCCTGAGATGCTACGAGACCAGCACCCATCATGTCGAAAGCGGGGAGACCGTCATTGAACTCTGCCTTACCGCCACCGCCGGGGATGCCGAAGAAACCGCTGAATGTCCAGTCACCAGTCTTGTAAGATGCAAGGATTGTAGGCATGCAAGGAACATAAACCTCACCCTTGTATGATTTCTTGGTAAGAGCGTTCTCAACGTCGCGGTCCTGCCATATCATCTGCCAGTTTGCAGAAAGTGCCCAACCCTCCTTGAAGAATGCTGTACCGGCTGGGTTGAAGTAGATAGCGTCAGTCTCAAGTGAAGCGTAACGCATTGGGTTGCGTACGAAAGATGCGCTCTGGTTTGTGTTTGTCAAAATACCACCTGCAAAAGTTGAAAGTGCAAGTGATGCAAAAACGATAGTTGAAAAAATTCTTTTCATAATAAAGATATTTAAATAAAAAGTTTTATTCCTTTTTAGTTTTATTTGTTGCACAAAAGTACTCTTTTTGTGCAGTTGGCTAAAGAAAAAGCATGATTTTAACTTTAAATATGTGTAAAATGAAACACTATTGTACATTTTGTACACTGGTAAAGTACAAAAAGCCCTTTTAGTAAACGAACTCTCCGATGATAAAACCTGAAGTCATTGACTCGTTTTGCTTTTCGCAACCCAAACGTCATAAGTTAAATTCCTCCT
>CALCYA010000007.1 GCA_937906165.1 uncultured Bacteroidales bacterium
ACAATCTTATTGTTTAAGGTTACTTGATTCATATTACACATTGTACAAAGCGATATTATATGAGTCAACCTAATAAATTTATAGGTAATTCATCATTTATTTGAATCCTTTTTCTATCTTTGCATTTGAAAAATCGTCAAAATTTCAAAGGTGATATGATTAATGAATATTCGATAGATGGTATTACTCTTAGGCAACGCATAGAAGCGATGCCAGAGGATTGCATTCTGTTTAGGTCTGATTTTCCTGAGTACCACACAGAATTTGTGGGAAGCATTTTGTCTGAGTTAACGACAGAAGGTATGCTTGTGAAAATTGCACATGGGATATATGCCAAACCGAGAAGAAGCAAATTTGGTGTTGTACTGCCCTCAGTTGATAAAGTGGTACAGGCAATTGCTGTTAGAGATAATGCAGAGGTATTGCCATCAGGTATGACAGCTCTGAATGCATTAGGATTATCAACTCAAGTGCCAATGAATTACACATACTTAACTACCGGAAGTGAAAGAACTGTAAACCTATCCAATAGAAAAGTCGTGTTAAAGCGGGGTGTACCCAAGAATTTCTGTTATGGTACTCGTCTCATCTCTTTACTTGTTCAGGCTCTGAAAGCTCTGAAAAAAGAGAATGTAGGAGAAGAAGAACTAAATATAATCCAACAATTAGTATCGAAAGAAACTAACAAGGAGACTCTTGTTAAAGATATTGATATGATGCCTGCATGGATGAAGAGAATTATAAAACCAATGCTAACCGCTTAAAATAGATTTAGTTTATGGGAAAACTATGGTTAAATAATGAGATAGTGGACCGTTTAGCTATGTTACAACAAACGGAGGCTGAACATCCTGGCGTTAATCAAATTGCTATAGAAAAGGACTGGTGGGTAACCATTACATTGAAGGCATTATTCCAAACAGATTGCCGTGATTCTTTGATATTCAAAGGCGGAACATCGTTGTCAAAAGGTTTTGGCATCATTGAGCGTTTTTCTGAAGATATTGACTTGGCAATTAGTCATTCGTTCTTTGGTATTGAGAAGACTGGTAAAAGTCAGCGTGAGAAATTACGCAAAATGTCACGAGCATATATCCATGAGATCCTTTCTGCTCAATTAGATGCATGTTTGAAAGAAATGGGAGTCTCAGGTTACAGTATAGAGAATGTTTCTCAAGTACAGGATAAAAATGGAGAATGGCGACCGATAGATTCAGACAAGGATCCTACTGTAATCCTATTACACTATCCGTCAATTCTTGAAGATACTATCAATTATATTCCTCCACGTGTAAAGATTGAGATTAGTTGTCTTTCAATGGATGAACCAACGGAATTACGACCAATTCGTTCTTTAATCGGTGAAAGTTTTGATGGCGAAGATACTGATGCAGAAAGTCTTGTTAGAACAGTAGTTCCGACTCGCACATTCCTTGAAAAACTATTTCTTTTGGCAGAAGAATTCCAGAAAGAAAAACCAAGGAGCGTACGAATGTCACGACATCTGTATGATTTAGAAAAACTGATGGATACAGAGTATGGTAAAGAAGCGTTGTCGAATCGAAAACTATATGATTCCATAGTTGAGCATCGTAAGGCTTATTATGCTTTGAAGTATGTAAACTATGATTTACATGTCTCATCAACCATCAACTTCACTATACCAGAATCGGTTATAGAGGCGTGGCAAGATGATTATGCTGACATGAGGCGATTCTTTATTTATGGTGAATCTTTAGAGTTTGATGAACTTATGCAGAAAATGAAAGAGTTGCAAGAAAGAGTGAGGGTTATGCAAATTTAGTTTGAAGAATTGATTTTACGAACAAGATTTTCAATAAATAAAAAGACATGTATATTTCTCATATAACAGTAAAAGGATTTCGCAATTTTAAATATTCGGAGATTGAATTTAATGATGGCATCAATGTCTTAATAGGTCATAATAATGCAGGAAAAACAAACTTGCTAAAGGCATTACAACTGGTTATAGAACCACATTATAGATATAGAAGACTAAATGTTAATGATTTTAATAGGGATATCTCTCTTGAAGATCTGAAAAGTCAATCGCCATCAGTTACAATATCAGTTACATTCAGACATAGTAGTATTGGATATAATGAGCAGGAAGAGGATTTAAGAGTAATTGCTAACTGGTTTACTGATATGGAGAATGGCTATACTGCGATGTTGACTTATAGGTTCTATTTGCCTGCAGAAAAAGAAGATGATTATAAAGCTGCTATGGCAGATGTGGATGATATCAAAAATGGATGGAGCATTCTTGAGAATGATTTTCTCCGATATTATGTATATAAATTGCTCGCTGGCTCATTGGATGCACCTATACAGCCTGAAATGGACAAGTTGGAACGATTTGATTTTCAATTTTTGGGAGCATTGAGAAATGTAGAGGACGACATGTTCTATGGGCGGAGTTCCATGCTTAAGGATGTACTAAATTTCTTTATAGATTATGGGATAAAGACCAAAGGGGAAAGAACGAAAGAAGAAAAGGAATCAGAATTAAAGGAAGTAAGGAAAAACTTCGGTAATGAAGCTACTGCTCTTATGACTTCATTATTGGAAAGATTGTCGGAAGGAAAAGATGTCATGCTTGATTATGCTCATGAAACAGGGGCATCGTTTAATAATGCACTACCAGATTTTAAGAGTACGCTGACAGAGCAGGACTTGTTTTCTGCATTGAAGCTTATTATCAAATATGGTGAAGATATTGAGATTTCTGCTACACATAATGGATTGGGATATAACAACCTGATCTATATGTCTCTTTTGCTTGCCAAAATGCAGGCTGATGCCGATGGAAGTTACATGGGGGACAACGCCAAGGTATATCCGATACTTGCTATTGAGGAGCCTGAAGCACACTTACACCCTGCTATGCAATACAAGTTTCTCAAGTTTCTCGACAAAAATTTGAAAGTAGATCATAAAGTGCGCCAAATTTTCATCACTACTCACTCCTCGCAGATTACTGCCGCAGTTAAGTTGGATGATATAATATGTTTGCATAAGGGAGAGGATGGTGTCACAAATGTTTGCTACCCTGGTAAGGTATTTACAGATTCTGAAGAAGACAAGAAATCAAAGAACTATGTTCAAAGATTTTTGGATGCGACAAAGTCAGACATGCTTTTTGCTCGCAAGATTATCTTGGTAGAAGGCATTGCAGAAGATTTATTAATGAGCACACTTGCACGCTATGATGGTAAATCATTGGAAAACCAGCATGTGGCAGTAGTGAATATCAATGGCAGATATTTTAGCCATTTTATAAAGTTATTCAACACAGCAGCTTCCCCAAATGCAATACCTAAAAAGGTGGCATGTGTCACAGACCGAGATCCTGTAAAAAGGAAGAAAGAACCAAAATGTAAATTTACAGCTTGTTATCCATTTGATATGCATAAAGATGACGAGCACTACGAATATACCGTGAACGCAATAAAGGAAGAAGTTGTATTTAGAGAGCATTCGCATATTAGGTTTTTCTCACAAGAGGTAAATAAAGGTAAAACATTTGAATATGAACTTGCTCTATGTAATCCAGATCTTGAATTATTGATTACAGAATCTATGTCGAATCAAACCGAAATAAAAACCATGATGGGTGGTGATTATTCACAAGCAAAGAACAATGTGAAAAATAATCAGAAATGGGATGATGTCAAGACCTCTCTTGATAATACAGACTGGGAAGATGATGAGAAGAGAGCACATCTTATAGCAGCTCGCTACCTTTCTTCATTAGATAAAGGTGAAAATGCTTTGGAACTTTGTCTTGCTTTGGAAGAAAACTATGAACTTAATGCAGACGATAAGAGTAAGAAGATTTTCAATGTTCCACCATATATTCACAACGCATTAGAATGGCTATTGAGATAAGTTCCGACTCACAGATTGATATCAATCATCACTTTAGAGTTTCAGCAGGTCCAGGAGCTGGTAAAACACACTGGCTATCCTTGCATGTATCCCATGTGCTTAAGGCTTCAGAGTGTTTAGGTAAGATGGGGAAAGTAGCTTGTCTTTCCTATACTAATGTTGGAGCAGACACATTGATGGGCAGAATGTGTGAGGATGGGAACCGCGTTCTTTCTTGTACAATCCACAGTTTCCTTTATGCATATATAGTTAAGCCTTATCTACATTTTATAGCGGCAGAAGAAGGGTTTAATATAGAATTGTTGACTGGCGAAGATGACAGAATATTATCAGATTATAATACCTTTGAAGAAATAAAGAAGACCGTTAAACAATTCTATGCTGAGCAAGATGCAACTTTTTCTGCAATCAGGGCCGCCAAGTGGAGATTACAAGAAGATGATAGCTTGAAATGTTATGCGATTCCACCTAAGAGATGCTGTAAAGAAGGCTACATTTTGAATGAAAAGGCATATGTCGTTTATAAAAAATTAGCATGGGCCAAAGGATATATGCACTATGACGATGTCCTTTATTTCAGCTACAAACTCATACAGAAATATCCATTCATAGGTAAAACATTGGCAATACAATTTCCTTATGTTTTCGTTGATGAATTCCAGGATACAAATCCAATTCAAGCAAAGATTATCAAACAGTTAGGCGAAAATGGGGCTATCGTAGGAGTTATTGGTGACTATGCACAGTCTATCTATGGATTCTTGGGGGCAGATCCGAGGCAATTCGTGTCGTTTAAATTAGATGGTTTACGAGACTATACCATTAGCGATAATCGAAGAAGTTGTAATGAAATCATTGATTTACTTAATATCATTAGAACTGAATTTCAACAACGTCCTATTAGAAACGAACACACTATAAAGCCATTGTTGCTAGTTGGCGAGTTGATGGCTTGTTATGATGAAGCGAAGAGAATAGCAACAGATGAGGTTCATGCTTTGTCATATCGTAACATAGAAGCAAACATACTGAAACAACGTGTGAATGTTCACGTTCAAGACAGTAAAATTCTCAATAATATAACGGATAGCAACTCAACTAGAAAAGAGTTTGTAACCACATGGATTAAAGCTATTGAACATGCAAGAAACAAACAGTTTGGGACTGCTTTCAAAATGCTTGAAAATGTTGGAGTCATGGATATTGATGCATACACTTCTGTCAGAGATGCGCTAAATGATTATGAGAAGTATTGCAATGGGACATTAAAGGATTTCTTTGATTATCTATGCAAACATTGGGAAATAACTAAAATGAAAAAAGGCACCAATATTTACAGCTTTTATCATTCTCATACTTACAGAGAATTATCTCAATGTGTTGGATTATTGGAAGATTCAAGTGCTCAAAGGACAGTACACAAAGCAAAGGGAGACGAATTTGACAATGTACTTGTTGTTTTTACAGAAGAAAAAGCATTAAATATGTTACTTAAACCTAACCTTAGAGAAAACGAATCCGACAGAGTATACTATGTTGCTATGAGCAGAGCAAGAGAAAGATTATTTCTTACCGTACCATCGATTTCTCAACGAATGGAAAATACTCTTAGAAGATTGCCCATAGATATCAGAAAACTATGATAGTTGAGATTTTTAAGGCAGATATGCAATACAAAAGAAACAACCATATAATACCATATTGCAATAACGGATATACTATATTTAATTATTAAGAACACATACATTGATAAATAATTGTCACTACCATGTGCATCAGAAAAGATATAGCAAGGAAAAAACTAATTTCACAAAGTTTTTGTTACCTTTGTGCAGAATTTGTATTGTATTAAATGTTTATAAGTAATTCATTTAAGACAATTGGAAAATTTGTTATGTGATAATGTTATAATAAATATTTACTATATATAATGAGTATTAAGAAATTCAACGACTTAGTTTCATACAATATAAGATTGTATGAAACTGAAAATTTTGCAGTAATTCCATCGTTAGGTTCTATAGTAGAAGGATGGTTATTGATTATTCCTAAAAAACATTATTTGTCATATGGTTATCTATCTTCAGAGGAACTCTATAAAGAACTAGATGATTTAATAGTTTATGTCGGCAGTATTGTAAAGAAAGCTTATGGAGAGTTCGTCATTTTTGAAAATGGAGCTTTCTGTTCTGATAAATTAGTGGGTTGTGGCGTTGATTACGCACACATTCACATTGTTCCAATAAAAGATGATTTGATAGATATAATCAAAACTAGATATAACAAGAACTACAATTGGGAACAGGTTAAATCGTTAGGCGTTTCATCAACTTTTGTAAAAAATAGTCAACCATATTTATATTATAGAAATCAAGTAGGTTGTTCATATATAACTACAGACCCCAATATCCCAAGTCAATTATTTAGGAAAGCAATAGCTTATAGTCGTGGTATTGAAAATGAATATGATTGGAAGTATCACTACTTTGATGAGAACATTGACAAAACTATTAATAGTTATAAGCAACTATTTAATGTAATTTAAATTACTACATATGGGGAATTCATGCAGTATTGATAAGAATCCTGATGAAATATGCAAAGATCCGAGCGATGGACGAGAGCCTGGTGACTGGAGAAGTAAATATACAGAGGATGGTGCATTGAAGCATATCTATTGGGAAGGATGGTATCTATTTATTTTGTTAATAGGCGTGTGTTTGATTGCAATAGTTTTGGGTATTCAATGTAAGAATCATCTTATAAAATGTAATTTTGCTTTATCACCAACAGTTCATAGTTATTGCTTTGCATGGGTTGGTGGGATGTTAGGGGGTATCGTATTCGCTAGTAAATGGTTGTATCACACAGTGGCTAAAAGAATATGGCATCTAGACAGAAGATTATGGCGAGTACTAGCACCATTATTATCAGGAGTTATTGCTGTTATGTTTATTGTCATTATATGCTGTTTTAATAATGTAAAAGTTTTTAGCATACAGGAATCATGTGGTATTGGATTTCTTGTGGGTTATTTTTCAGACACTGCCATAGGCAAATTATCAGAATTGGCCAATGTGTTTTTCGCAAAACAATAATATTCGGCGTTCACCCTCAACAAGTGAACGCCTATTCTTTATCAACCTATCGCATTCATGCCATCTATCAAATCCTGATAGGTTGCCACTTTGTGGTACTTCACATTGGCGGTGGAGATGGAGTTGGAAGTTTCTCCGCACAGTTAATTTTGGCTCGCTCGATGGCAGACAAGTCCATCGACGACATTGAGCCTTTGGTCTCGGCTACGAAGAAGATGTGCTAACCTTCTTAATGGACCAATTGGGAACAAAGTTGCTTATTGAGAATGCGAAGGAAGAAATTAATTAACCTATTACGCAATGGGATACTCTTAATTCACATTATCTTTGTTTGCTATATTATAGTAGGTATATACTTTTGTAGTATACTTATTCTATACTTTTAAACTGTGTTTTAAGCTCATTATAATCGAACACATAAATATCAATATCAGGCGCAATTGATTGATAGTATTCTTTGATATTTTTACTAACTGCATCAGTATATTTTTCCAAAACAAATACAATTATAATGTGTGGATTCTTTTTTAAAAGATTCTCCTTATATCTAAGAACTTGCTGATATGTATCTCTTAATCTATTAATGGTAATATTATTCTTTATATACTTACACTCAACAAGATATATTCTATCACTAATTGCACCTATTGCATCATACCTATATTTGCCAATTTTTACTTCCTCTGTAAACTTTGTATTGTAAATTGTATTTAACTTTTGTATTGCTAAATGAGCTGAGTTTTCTGCAGAAAACGCTAATGCACAAATATTTGATTTCTCGTTTTTAATAACTTCTTCAGAATCCTCTATATTTATGGGCATTTGCTCTTCGTATTTAGAATTCTCTGTTGCCTCGCTTAAATATTTTGCTTTACGTTCTGCGTTTGTAAGTTTGACAAAATTATCCTCATTCTTAAAATCGGTAGGACCATACAATTTCTCATGATGATAGCAAACCAATAATACAAAAACAACGAAAATGACTACAGGGAAGATAATAATAAACCAAATAAATGGTAGTCGTTCTTCAGCACCATTTAGTTTATCTAGCCCAATGGAGAATACAAGCCCAGCTATCAAATAGCATATAGTAACAAATAACGCAATTACTCCAAGAGGATTTCTTAAAAAATTCTTTATATTATCCTTGTTTAGCATAGTTTCTATATCCATTATTCTTTTATGTTTTCTGCAAAATTACTTATAATTTCTCAAATCTGTAATTTTCAATTGAGAATAATTATCTTTGCGGAACTATAACAATAATTTTATTACTGAAATGGATATGAATAATATACAAAAGACACCAGAACAACAGATAGATGATGCTGTGAAAGTTTCGAAGGCATTATTTCTACCGAGAGCAAGAAACTCACAAGAAGCAGAGAAGATTGAACGGAATATAGAAGCCGCAGGAGACCACTTGAAATCTTTAGTAGCGATTGTTAATGATGCAGATCTTTTTAAGGCATTAGTATATGAGATAATGTCAAAAATGAGATAACAGAATAGCCTGCGGCTTCGCAAGCTATTCTGTTATAAAGACTCGAGAGTTGATTACTCCACCTCCAAGAACCCCATTAGGAACGCATCAGGGAAGATGAATTTCTTTTCGCCGAGGGTGAATTTGATATGAATAAACTTTTCGTTCTTGTTGATTTTTATAACCGTTCCTTTGCCGAATTTCTTGTGAAGTACGGTGCTATCCACAGCCAATGCCTCTAATTGGGCTTTAAGGTCTATTTCGGCTTTGTTGGGATCTGCAGAAGATGTTGGAATAGAAGGTGCTGCCGACCTCGCTGGCTCAGATTGGACAATGCATGTTGATTTAGGCTTCTCTACCTTTATAGCCGTTCTTTGCTGTTTCGCACGCTTATCCTCAGTAGTTTCGCTACTTCCTGAATATGCACTATAATCAACCTCACTCATAGAGGATTGCTGGTTATAGAACAGTTTCTCATATTGAGTCTTGCGGATAGTGGTGTCCCAGCCGCCGACCTCATCGTTGATGTGTTTGTCGATACCTGTATAGGTAAGGCTGGCATCTTCATAGCGTTTGAATTTGAAAATGGCATCGTTCATCAACGGTGCGTTGAACACTCCCAATGAACAAAGCATATTGAAATCCTCAACGCTTAAGCCTGTAACTTTTTTGAACAAGCCCGGCTCTAACTGCGTGATAACATCTTTCAAGCAACGCTCTCTGTAGTCGGTCAGGTACATAAATACAGGGATTCGAGTGGCAAATTTTATCAGTTTCTCCTGAATCTGCTTGCGTTTGCTCTTCATCTCTTTCTCTTCGGCAGAAAGTTCCTTCTTCTCCTTTGGTGTCGGGTCGGGATTCTCTTTCTTCGCTTTCTTGACAGCCTCGGATTTATTGATAATGGTAGTAAGGTCGTTATTAAGGTTACGGAATCCCTCAATGTTCATTAGGGCTTTCATTGCTTCGGGGCTTGCAAGCAAGCGTTTCATCGTGTCGTTATCTACATTCACAAGCAGAGCAGATTCCCAACACTTTGCGAGTAGTGTAGCCGATGTTCCAGCCAATGCAATATCAAGAATATCTTGTGCATCGACCTCCTTCATACTGCTGCCGTCGTATGCAAGTACGGGCAAGAACTTTATAAATTCGCCTACCTTTGCTTCGGGATTGCTCTCGTTAATGTCGAGCCGGCAGCTATAGTCGGATATTTGCCGCAAAGCTCGGTCGAGTGCAAAATCGAATACATAGCACTCGTTCTTCATTATGGTTTTGCTTCCCTCTTCGTTTTTTACCTCCCAAGGACTCTGCACTCGGAACGCTGCTTGGAAATAGGTCTCAGGGCTTTTCAAATTGCGGAGCATAAATATACCAGTCCAAGGTTTAACAGTTACGCCCGTTGTCAACTTACCGCAAGTCAGCGTAATGGTCTTTGTCTCCAATGGATCGCCCATATTGGTTTGAACTGGGTGCAGAGCATCAAGGCCTATGCCGGCTGCTGTTCCTGCACAAACAACAACCTTGTAATCATGGTAAAATTTGTTTTGTCGTTGCTTCAGTAAGTTTGCCATTGCAAAGCACGATGCCACATTAGGCAAGAACTTCGGAGTATTGCTTATTGTCGATGCCTATCTCAAGCGATTACTATGGCGCAAGTTCCTCGATAAGAAAGAGACCATTGCCGACTACTTAGAGGGTATCGAGTGGTTGCGTGAGCTTAAGTTTAATATACTAGGTATAGCGTGTGATGGATTAAGAGGTTTGGCGCAGGCTCTTGCACGATATAAGGTGCAAGATTATCAGTTTCACCAAGTTAAGACTGTTATAGAATATCTAACAAAGAATCCACAAACCGATGCAGGCAAAGAATTGTTAGAGATCGCATACTTACTTTGCCATACAGACAAGGAGTCTTTTATCGGGATGTTAGATATGTGGTATGAGAAATGGGGCGAGTGGTTAAAGCATCGTACATTAGACCGTAAAACGGGTAAGAAGACATATACACATCGTAGGGTAAGGAGTGCCTATTTCTCGATGAAAAGAAATATGCGATGGCTGTGGATATTCTATGATTATCCAGAACCGCTAATCCCTAATACTAATAATATCCTCGAAGCAATCAATACAGATCTAAAAACAAAACTGCGAGTACATAATGGGATGTCTAAGAGATATCGAAGGCTCTTTATAGACGAGTATTTCAAGCTCCAATACAAGTAGAAAATGCGGGCAAACACCCGCATTTATGTGCTATTTTTGACCAATAAACAAAAACCGCCCCGATTTTATGTACTATTTTGACCAATAAGCCAGATACAACAAAAGAAAGGGTAATGTTATGCAATTGTACATGCGTTTCCCTTTCTTTTGTTCTTAATGCGATATGACTATTTGTTCAAGGCTTCTTCACGAGCTGCATCAATCGCTTCCGTTCTCTCATAATGAGCCCACCTTGTGTCATACTCTCTAGAAGCAGATTTATATGTATCTGTTTCGGAATCATAAACTGTACTTGTAACTGTTGTTTTGCCAGTTTCTTCATCATGCACTTCTGAAAATTGCGTTTCGTACTTACTCATAATTATATGTATTTGCTCTCCACAGCCCCTTATGGAGAAATTATACAAAGCGAGAGATTGGGACTAAACATCTCCTCTGATATCTTAAATAAAACCATTATGCTTTATAGCACCTATCAGTCATTACAAATCAACCCACTACCTCTTAAGTCCGTGCTTCCACATCTTGGGCAATGTGTTGCTGTGAAAGGAAGAGGGAAATGATCAAATTCTTTATCTGTACATCTATCGCAAAATATATTTACAATCATTGTAGACATTAACACCTGTGGTTTCTTCTGGATTCCCACAATTAGGACAAAATCGACATAATCCCATAATGCATTAGAGTTAGATCTATTATAATCGTTCTCGTTCATTCACTTTCTGACATACTGGACAAAGCCCATTCCCTTTAGCTAAAACAGCAAGTGGCCAAGTTTTACCACAACATCGACATGTTCCCACAAATAATTACCTTTAACTTCTACTCTTACGGCTTTGCAGACCTTGCCATGCAAATCTCTTATTAAGAGACAAATGTCCAATTACAAATTTACGAAAAATGTCGTAATTAAAGGCTAATTTATCAAGAAAAAAGTTTCGTACATAAGAAAATAATATCGAATTGGTTAGCAAATATAATTTTGTTCTATAATTATACGCTTGAAATATAATTCCTAAGGTTTTATGATTTGTCTCTTAATAAGAGATTGCTGATTTTGCTCAACATCTTATAGTGAATTTAGAATCATACTATTAGCTTTATCCACTACTGCCGTATCAAGCGAAGTTAAGTAAATTTGCGTTGTCATTTCTGAATCGTGTCCCATACCTTCGCTGATAACCGAAATCGGAATATTTTTGCTCTTAGCAATGCTTGCCCAAGAATGACGGGCTACATATAGAGTTAAGGGGATGGATAGTCCAACCATTTTCGCTATTTCTTTCAGCGATTTATTGGTTCGGTAAAGCATATTCTTATACTGACTCCTATCGTATGGATATTTGAGAATCGGAAGTAGATACGGGCTATAAAAATCAGTATCGTATTTATCCACAATCTCTTGCATACACTTCTCCCAACGGATAAAGAGTTGTTGCCCGGTCTTGCGTCTGCGGTAGGATAGTATGCTATTGGATAGATCTTTCTTCTTGAGGTATGCCATATCAATAAATGACATTCCACGCGTGTAGAATGAGAAGAGAAACATATCACGAGCAAAGTCCAACGATGGTTGCAATGATAAGTCGAGGTTCTTAATCTGCTTGATTGCCTTTAATGGGATTGCTCGCTTGACCGTTTTATCAATACCCGTATAAACGTGCTTGAAAGAGTTTCGATTGGTGGTCAAATCCTTTTCAACTGCACGATTATAGACAGCTCGGAGTATTCGCATATAGAACGAAGTGCTGTTCTTCGTTAGTCCTCTGTTATGCAAATAAGCCTCATACATCAGCATTAAATCAGAGTCAATATCTTCCAATAGCACATCTTTATCCTCTTTAAACTGCATAAAACTTTTAAGCGTGCAGCGATAGGTTTCTGATGTTCGCTGCTTACCCATTTGCTGTAATTGGGCAATAACATCCTGCATAAAATTGAATAGCAATTGCTCATTGGATTGTTTCTGGAATGTAGAAATAATATCATCGGCAGTGTATTTTACTCGCTTATTTTCTAATTGCTTGATGATGCTTTGCAGTTGCTTAAGATCCCAATCTATGCGTTCTTCGATAGATTGCAGATAGCTCTGTCGGTTGTTATTGGCTATGATTATTGAGTTTTCTTCCTCATCCCATTCGTGCATAAAGAGTCGGTAATCCGTCTTTAGCTGACGGATTACACGATTCTGAATGATTTGATAATAGATTGTTCCCTCCTTATGCTCGTTTGTCGAGGGTAGAAACTTTGCCTTGATACTTGCCATAGGCTCATGGTTTTGATTTTTTATTTGGTTTATCCTTTGGCGGTTGCTTATCCTTGATGGACTTTGCTTTGCTCTCCTGTTCCTTTGCCGCTTGCTCTTTGAGCCTCGCTTGCTCGGCGAGGGAGGCTTGTTTGCGAACAGCCTCTTCGTAGGTCTCTACATCCTCACGCATCTGCTCAATCTTTTGCTCGTCACGATTAAGCTCAAAGAGGTCCTCCAATGTGGCTATCTGCTCAGCGAAAGCATCGCCTTTAATCTTGATATAGCGGTATTTGAGGCCGTTTTCAATACGGTTTTGGTTAGGTTTCTCTAATACTATGTTCCAAGTAAATAATCCCAGAATCAAAGCCGTCTCTATCACAATAGTCCAAAAGACAAACGGGGGTTCAAAACCTATTCTATGATGTTTGAAATTGTGTACACCTTCCTCAATTGTTTCTTTGAGTTTCTGAACCAATGTCTTGGTTTCTTCAACTGGTTCTTGAAGTTTTCCAGTTGATTGAGAATTTTTCGGGCAGAATCCTCTCCGTAGGAGGAAGATTCAGTCCGAAACGGCTTGCCGCCTGACCTTTCAACTTTCAAGGGCTGATGTACTACCTTCGCAGACGAGCAAAGGAATGGGGCGAATGACGGAATCTGAAAACTCATATATATCGCAGATTGATGATAGACCAAATCAAATTTTATCCTGCAATAATGAAAAATGCACCGTCCTTTTGCTCGTTTATAAAAAGTTGTATCTTTGTTCCAAGATGAGTTGTACATCAATGCAAATCATGCAAGTATATAGAAATCAGAACAGTTGCCAACTCATTACCTCGTTCTTGAACTTTTCGCATAAACTTTTTGTTCTTAGCGGATTATGAGATTATTCCAAATATACACAATATTTTTGAATGTTGCCCAACAATAGTGAAAAATGATAGGATGAGAAGGTTAAGATTCGTGATAAAAGCCTGTGGCTGCGTCATACCTTTACCACCAGAATATCCTCCCAACGGGTGGTGTACTGCGGTGACAGGTGTTCGCGGTTGGTGTGGTCGGTGAGTGTGCCCTGTGAAACGAGCTTAATGCTGTCGCGTCCCATCTCGGCATTTATGCGGTCGATGGCAGCCATCAGTTTCTTGTGCTTGGGACGGTCGATTTCATCGAACAGCGATGCCTGCACGGCTGTTGTGGGGGTGATGCGGCTCAGGCGCACCCCGCTCTTCTTGTAGCCGAAACCTTGGCGATATATTCTATTGAGTGTGTCTGTAGCGGCCTTGACAATCTCCAGTGTGCTGTCTGTGGCTGTGCTGAACTGCACTTGCCCGCACTCGAAGCGTTGGGGCTGGTCCTCGCGGTGGCGGTTGGTGAAGATGAATACCTGTAGTTCCTGTGCGACGCACTTCTGTTTGCGCAGTTTCTCGGCAGCAATGCCGGCAAAGGTGGTTATTGTCTCGTGCAGTTCCTCAATACCGTACAGTTCTTTTGAGAATGAACGTGATACGGTGATTGACTGCTTGTCGGCTGTCTCATGGCTGAAGTCGATGCAGGGTGTGCCTTTCAGCTCCAGCCAGGTGCGCTTGCCGGTGATGTTCAGCCTGTTGTCTATCCATGCTTCGGGCAGGTCACACAGCTGTGCAGCCGTCATAATGCGGCAGTCGTGGAACATCTTCGCTTGGCGCCGTCCAATGCCCCACACATCCTCTACCGGGAATTTCTCAAGTACCTTGCGTATGTCCTCGTCGCGGTACATAAGGCAGGCGCTGTTGAGCTTGGGGTATTTCTTGCATAGCTTGCTCGCAATCTTGGCAAGGGTCTTGGTGTGGGAGATACCTATGCTCACCGGTATGCCTGTGTTGCGCCTTACTGTGCGGGCGAGTTCCTCTCCGAACTTTTTCAACTGCCCGGTGTGGTAGCCGTCGAGCAACAGGAAGGCTTCGTCTATGGAATAAATCTCAATGGCCGGAACAAACTGCTTGAGGGTCGTCATCACGCGCTGTGACATGTCGCCGTAGAGCTGATAGTTGCTTGAGCGCACTGCCACATTGTACTTCTTTACGTAGTCGCGTATCTGGTACAGCGGTTGCCCCATCTTTATGCCTATGGCCTTGGCTTCGTTGCTGCGCGACACTACGCAACCGTCGTTGTTGCTGAGTACAACGACAGGGCGTCTTTCGAGCGACGGGTCGAACACCCTTTCGCACGATACGAAGAAATTATTGCAGTCGCAGAGGCCGAACATGATGATGTTTAACGATTGACGATTGACGTTTAACGAATTAAGGATTAAGAGGTAAAACTATACTTTCTTTATAAGATAAGTCACTACTCCCCAGATGCAGAAGTCATTCTCTGAGGTTACCTTTATGGGCTTGAAATCCTTGTTGGCGGGTATCAGCAAGCCGTAGCTGTCGTGTCTCTCAAAGCGCTTGAGGGTAAACTCTCCGTCAATGTAACATACTGCCAGACAACCGTCGTATGGCTCAATGCTCTTGTCTATGACAAGCAGGTCGCCGTCGTTGATGCCTTCATCAACCATCGACAGCCCGCTCACGCGAGCATAAAAGGTAGATGCAGGGTTCTTTATAAGCTCCCTGTTGAGGTCGAGGTTGAGCGATGCGTAATCCTCGGCAGGGGAGGGGAATCCTGCTGCCACGCGCTCGTCGGAAAGGGGCAATTCAATGCCGCTGTCGTCACTTGGGGTGAAAATATTTATGTTGTCGCTCATATATACAAACGGAAAGGGCTTACCTGTTCAATAAAAAACGTGCGATGTGCTCGATAAGTTCTTGCTTTATGGGCATGGTAGGGCTTTGGTATGCCTCTAATTGTGACAGCATGTCGTTGCCCTCACAGTGCTTGAGCACGTGGTTCATGCCTTCAATGATGTAGAACGATGAGAACATACGTGCAAGGTAGAGCCTTTCGGCCTCTTTCACTCCCACTTGTATGTCTTTGTCGCCCTGGAGGATAAGCACCGGAATCTTCAGCTTGGCAATCTCCTTGGCCGGGTTGTACCTGAACCATGAGATAAGGTAGGGTTGCACGCTCTTGCGGTAGAGTGCCGCAAGATAGTTTGGCACATCCTCCACAATGCGGCCCTGCAATAGCTCTCTGTTTATCGCCGCAGCCTCGTTCCTTACTTGCTCGGGCTGTGGGTTCAGCTGTTCTTCTATTACCTCATGGGCGGGTCTTCCACATCCTGCAATGGATATATATGCCTTGACGGCTGTGCTCTTCTGTGCCGCAACCATGCCTATTAGCGAGCCCTCGCTGTGTCCTGCAATGGCAATGGTACTGAACCTTTTGTCGGTGCTGAGCATATCGGCCCAGGCTGCAGCGTCGTCAATGTAATGCTCAAAGCGCAGTTCTTCTTCGCTCATTATCGCGGCTTGGCTTTTGCCTATGCCTCTCTTGTCGTAGCGCAGGCTGGCGATGCCTTTGGCGGCAAGCCCTTCGGCAAGCATCTTCAACGAGTTGTTCTGCAACTCGCTGCCTATGGTGTTGCCGTTCATGTCTGTAGGCCCGCTGCCGGCAATGATGATGACCAACGGACAAGGCTCTTCGCTATCGGGCATCAGTAATATTCCGTGTATTTCACCGGTGGGGGTTGTGAGTATAATATTTTTCTCAACCGCGTGGGCAGTTGAGAAAAATAAAAGGGTAATTATTGCAAATAGCGCTTTCTTCATCTTATTTACCGAATTTGCCTCCCATCTTGCTGCCGAACTTTCCACCGGTCTTTGCACCGCCTGTGCCTTGTGCCGCAAAGATGTTCTCACCGTAGTTCACGGCTTTGAAGCCTGCATCCTGCTTGCGGCGGAACGCGATCTCGATGAGTCTGTCTATGAGTGCAGTGAAGTTGATGCCGCTGTACTCCCATAGATAGAACGAGAGCGAACCGGGGATTGTGTTTATCTCGTTGACGAAAATCTCGCCTGTAGCCTCGTCGATGATGAAGTCGATACGTGCAACACCGTCGCATGAGAGGGCACGGAACGTGTCGCAAGCAGCCTTCTGAATGAAGTCTGTACTCTCTTTCGGCAGGTTGGCCGGTATCTCGCGCACAGTGGACTGCATGCCCTGTGACTGCTTTCCGCCGCCGTTCATGTACTTGTCCTGGTAAGAGAGGATCTCACCGCTGCGTACGGGTACCTCACATACCGATGGCTGGCACTCGTAGTAGTTGCCGAGCACAGCACAGTTCACCTCCTTGAGCTTCTGCACGTACTTCTCAATAATCACGCGGCTGGTGAAAGAGATTGCGTAGTCTACTGCATCGAGGAACTCCTCGCGGTTGTGTGCGGCGCGGATGCCCACGCTTGAACCGCTGTTGGCAGGCTTCACAATCACGGGGTAACCGAGCTTCTTCTCAACGGCAGCGACGGTCTCTTCCTGCTTGTCGGCCCACTCCTTGTCGCTGAACCAGCAGTAGTCGATGACGGGGATACCGCACTCCTTGAGAATCATCTTCATGGTGATCTTGTCCATACCGTTGGCCGATGCCAATGTGCTGCAGCCGGTGTATGGTATTCCCGAGAACTCCATCACCCCCTGGAATGTGCCGTCCTCGCAGTTTGTGCCGTGCAGGGCTGGCATTATCACGTCGAGCTTGGTCACTACGTCCTTCTGGAAAAGGCCTTTCTTGGTGCGGTAGAGGTTGGTGTCACCATAGATGGGCTTCATGTAAACTTCCTCGCACATTGTTGCGAGTTTCTTGATGTCGCGGTAGTTGGCAACATTGAAGAGTGCGTCGCCGGTATACCACTTGCCCTCTTTTGTTATGTATATCGGGGTGATGTCATACTTCTCTCTGTCCATTGCTGCCATCGCCTGGTTTGCGGTGATGACTGAAATCTCGTTCTCGACGGAACGTCCGCCGAATACAACTCCTACATTTGTCTTCATTTTATTTTAGTGGAAAAAGGTTATTAAAGGTTGTTGAGGGTAATTAAAGGTAACTAAGGGTTACTAAAGGCTATTAAGGCTCGCCTTTCTTTCGCGACCCACGCGGCGTGAACAGCGCCCACGCTTCGTGTGACCAATCGCTAAAAGGCTCGCCGATAACCTACCTGAAATTATCTAACGTGTCATTGGCTCGCCTTTTTTTGCGACCCACGCGGGATGAGTTTCATCCATCCTTCGCGTGACTAATCGCTAAAAGGCTCACCGATAACCTACCTGAAGTTATCAGGCAGGTCATTTTCATAAAGCACCACGTCTCCTGGGCGCAGAATCCTTGCTAACTGCTGGTGGGCGTGGTTCAATGAGTCGGCAAGGAAATATTTCTCTGCCGGCAGGCCGCCCTCCTCAATGCCGCTCTTTATGGCCTCGCGGTTTACGGCATTCACAATGATGGCGTAGTCGCAGCTCACTGCAATGGTGCGTCCCAGTTCCTTGTTGGCATCGGCCTGACGGGTTCCCATCTCTACGAATCCCGGGGTGATGACAATGCGCTTGTTGCCCTCGCCCACAGCAAACTCCTTCAGTACACCAAGGCTCATCTTGGCGCCTGTCGGGTTCGAGTTGTATGCGTCATCAAGCACTGTAATGCCGTTTGCCACCTTCATCGACAGGCGGTGCTCAACGGGCTGCAGGCGCGCAATGGCGTTGCGCTGCTTGTTCGCAGGTACGCCCAGGTGGTCGGCAACGGCAATGGATGCCAATATGTTCAGCAGGTTGCCTACGCCCAGCAGGCGGCTGCTGTAGTGCTCGCCGTTGCCAAGGGTGAACGATACGCCACCGGCGCCGTATACAACGTCGTTCGCCTTGTAGTCGCCCTCACCTTCTACTGCATATCTAATTATCTTGCATGGGCTCTTTATGCCCTTGTAGCTCTTTATGTATTCCGAGTCATAGTTAATTACTCCAAGACCACCGGCTGGCAGTGAGTTTATAAGCTCGAATTTTGTCTCCTGTATGTTTTCTACAGTCTTGAATGTCTCAAGGTGCATCTCGCCCACAGCCGTTACAATGCCGATGGTCGGGTGCACCAGGTCGCAAATCTCCTTGATGTCGTTGTTCTGCTTAGCGCCCATCTCCACGATGAATACCTGATGATAGGGACGCAGCTGCTCGCGTATGGTGCGTATAACACCAAGCAGGGTGTTGAAATTGCCGGGGGTGACAAGTACGTTGTATTTCTCGGCAAGCACGCTTGCAAGGTAGTTCTTTGTACTGGTCTTTCCGAAGCTGCCTGTTACGCCGATGATGATGAGCCCCTTATGGCTGTCGATGATGCGTTTGGCATCGTTGTAGTAATGGCGGTTTATGGCCTTCTCGATAGGGGTGTTCACAAGGTTGGCAAGCAGCATCAGGAAATTCGAGAGTAGCAATGTCGCAGCAATGATTACGGTTGCCCATTCTGTTGCAAAGAGCAGTGCAAGAGCGGTTATGGCAACAAAGAGCAGTATGTTTGTCGCGAACAGTCTCTTTACGCGCATTGTGTACACAAGGGGAGTCTTGAATTTCTCGCGCCACGCGACAGCCCATGCTCCGATGGTGATACCTGTGGCAAATCCAATGCCCACATAGTTCGGTACCAGTGCAGGTATGAGCATCATGAATGCGATGAAACGCTTCTGTGAGATTATGTTCCCCGGTACAAGCCAGCGGAAATAGCGGCTGTAGCGGTAAGAGCTGAGCTGGAACATATGGATGTCATACTTCGCTATAAGCAGGAAGAAAGCGAATGCGACAACTGTATATGTAACGATAGTACCCATATCCTTTTACTTTATCTTGAAGAAGTTCTTTATTACTGCTGTAAACAATCCCGGGTTCTCAAGGAACGAGAAGTGTCCTGTGCCGTGTGCCACCACAAGACCTGCGTCGGGGATGAGCTTCTCCATTGTCTTGGCATCGCTCAACGGGGTGGCTGTGTCTGCGCTTCCCCAGAAGAGCAAGGTGGGGGCCTTTATCTTGGGCATAAGATGCTTGAGGTCCTCGTTGACCACCTTCGAGAGAATTGCGCGCATCATGGGCGATGCATTGTTGTAGTCACTTGAGCCTGCACCCTTGCGGCGCTTGTCGATGATTGCCTGCGCCTTCTCCTTTGGCAGGAATGTGTTGCACATCCACTTCATGGCCTTGAATGTATATACTTTCCAGTAATATTTCAGCGGGCGCTTGGGCTTGATGCCTGCCGCGTCCACCAATACCACACGGCTCACCTCATTACGCGATGCAAAGACAATGCTTACCCTGCCGCCGAACGAGTGTCCCATGAGTGCCGGACGTTGTATGCCGTTCTCCTTTACGAATGCCTCTACCATCTGTGTGTATCTCTCTACACCCCACACCTCCGTGGGCTCATCCGAAGCACCGAACCCGGGGAAGTCGAAACTGTATGTCTTGTAGGCGGTAGCAAGCACAGCCTGTATGTTCTTGAATATCTCGCCGGTGCAGCCCCAGCCGTGAAGCAGAAGTACGGGCTCACCCTCTCCTGCAACGTTTATGTTTATGTTTATGTTGTCGTAATGAAAGGTCATTTCCTCTTTGTGTATAAATCCTTGCGAAGATAGTGAATTCTGTTAGAATATACCTGATTGTGGGGGTAGAAATATTTGAGGAGCGTGTAAAAAACTTCGTTCTTGATTTTGGGGAATAAAAATACCCTCACCGGGGAGGGCAAGAGTATGTATCAATTTTACTGTCTTGTTACTGCAATGCGACTCTCCGCTCTTGCAGGAATTCAATTATGGCTTCTTCAATGAGCCCGTGCCCTCTCTCGTTGGGATGTATGCCGTCCTCGCAGATGTATTCGCTGTAGTTCTTTTTCTCAAGGAATACCGAAGTTATGTCAATCACCGGTACCTTTTTCATTGCGCCAAGGCGGAACACGGCCATGTTGTACATCCCGTGCCAGCGGTCAATGGAGAGTACTGTGCCGCCCAACCATTTGAGGACATTGCTCTTGTCGAGGCCTTGTGTCACATAATTGAAGAATCTCTCAGGGTCGAGCACAGGCAATGACATGAGCACGGGTGTCGAGCCTAATGACTTCACTGTGTCGATCATCGAGGAGTATATCTCCACGAACTGTTGCATTGGGGTCTTTGGCTTGTGTACCTCACGAGGGTCCCTGGCAATGGCGCTCCAGTCATAGTCGCAGTCGTTGCCGCCGAACTCGAACAATACAAAGTCGGAGTTCCTTATCTTCTCCTTGTACCGCTCGACAAGTTTTGTCCCTTGTGACACTATTCCGCCGAATCGTGCAAAATTATCCACTTCAATATTCAGGCTCCTGCGGCAGCGCTCTGCAAAGCCCATTTCGCTTATCCTGTATTTCAATCCTCTCCCGGTGCTGTTGTCTCTGTCGGCTACAATCCCTTTCATTACCGAATCACCGAATGCACATACGTTGTTCAACTTTATTTCCATCTCTTTTTCATCTGTTTTCAAATCAACGGCGGCAAAGATATTATGTCTGCAACAAAATGAACAAATATTGGGCTTTGCGCTTGCCTTTCTTGGCCGAAAGGGCTGTTTTGGGGTGAAATTCCGTCAATAGGTGGCGAAATTAGACGGGCTTTTGAGCATTTTGCACTATCTTCGCACCGTGAAATTCCAAAACAGAAATGATATACCCTCAGAATTTTGAATCGAGAATAGAGTTTGATGCAATACGCCGCATGCTTAAGGAACAGTGCCTCTGCCAGTTGGGTAGGGAGCGTGTCGATGACATGCAGTTCATGACGGACTTTACTGCTGTCGATACACGCCTCAACGAGGTGGTGGAGTTCGTGCGTATAATGCAGGTTGAGGACGGTTTCCCCAGTGACTTCTACTTTGATGTGCGCGAGCCCCTGCAGCGCATACGCATCGAGGGTATGTATATGGGTGCAGAGGAACTTTTTGCCCTGCGCCGTTCGCTCGATACCATAGGCCGCATCCTCTCATTGCTGCGCAAGCAGGGCGGTGACTCGGCCGACGGCGATGACAACCCGCTCTATCCTTCGTTACGTGCCCTTGCCGGTGACGTCGAGGCGTTCCCACGCATAATACGTGACATTGACACCATAATAGACAAGTTCGGCACAGTCAAGGACAGCGCGTCACCCACATTAGCACGCATACGCAGTGAACTGTCGCGTACATCGGGCAGCATATCGCGAACCCTCAATAGTATATTGCGCCGTGCGCAGGCCGAGGGACTCGTGGAGAAGGATGCATCGCCCACCATGCGCGACGGTCGTCTGGTGATTCCTGTTGCTCCTGCCCTCAAACGTAAGATGGGCGGTATCGTGCACGACGAGTCGGCAACCGGCAAGACGGTCTTCATTGAGCCGGCCGAGGTTGTAGAGGCCAACAACCGCATACGCGAGCTTGAGGCCGAGGAAAAACGCGAGATAATAGCCATTCTGTCGGCATTCTCGGCCGAGCTGCGTCCCCAGGTGCCGGCCCTGCTGCAGGCATACGATTTCCTCGGTGAAATGGACTTTATCCGTGCAAAGGCAGAGCTTGCTGTGCGCATCAATGCCCTGAAGCCTTCGCTCGTCGACCGCCCGATGATTGACTGGGGAGCAGCCTGTCATCCGTTGCTTGAACTGTCGCTGCGCAAGCATGGCCGCAAGATGTCGCCGCTCGATATTGAGCTCGACGGCGAACGCCGTATACTGCTTATCTCCGGCCCGAATGCCGGTGGAAAATCGGTATGCCTCAAGACCGCCGGCTTGTTGCAGTATATGTTGCAGTGCGGTCTTCTCATCCCAGTGCACGAACGTAGCCGTGCAGGTCTCTTCAGTAGCTTATTCATAGATATCGGTGACCAGCAGAGCATCGAGGACGACCTCAGTACCTATTCAAGCCATCTGCTCAACATGAAGCATACCCTGCGTAACTGCGACAAGAGGTCGCTTATCCTCATTGATGAGTTCGGTGGCGGAACGGAACCGCTCATCGGTGCTGCCATTGCCGAGGCATTGCTCAAACGCTTCAATGAGCGCGGTGCATACGGCATCATCACCACGCACTACCAGAACCTCAAGCATTTTGCCGACTCGACACCGGGCATCGTCAACGGAGCGATGCTCTATGACCGTGCCGAGATGCGCCCGCTCTTCCAGCTCCAGATAGGCAACCCCGGCTCATCATTTGCCGTGGAGATTGCACGCAAGATTGGCCTCCCCGAGGAGGTCATTGCCGATGCCTCGCAGATAGTGGGCAGCGACTACATACAGTCCGACAAGTATTTGCAGGATATCGTGCGCGACAAGCGTTATTGGGAGAGCAAGCGCAAGAACGTGCATCAGAAAGAGAAAGAACTCGATGATATGCTCGGTAAGGTACAGGAGCAGGGCGACGAACTCAAGAAGAGCCGCAAGCAGATACTCAAGGATGCCCGTGACGAGGCTGAGCGTCTGTTGCGCGAGGCCAATGCAAAGATAGAGAACACCATACGCACCATCGTCGAGGCAAAGGCCGAGAAGGAGCGCACACGTCAGGCACGTCAGGAGCTCAGCGACTTCAGCAAGCAGCTCGAGGAACTCGCCAAGCAGAAACTGCAGATGCAGACCGACCGTGAGATGGCAAAGATACTCGCACGTCAGGAGCGCAAGAAGAACGGTGAAAAGAAGAAAAACCGCACTGTGCATACAGCCGACCCCGATACTCCGGCAGCCCCCAAGCTCCCGCAGCTCGAACCGGGAATGTTCGTGCGCATAGCAGGGCAGCAGGCCGTGGGCGAGATAATGTCCATTGGCAAGGCCGGAGCAGTAGTGCGCTTCGGTGCCATAAAGTCTACCGTGGCATTGGAGAGACTGCAACCCACCGAAGCACCCAAGGCCGAGGTACGCAAGGTCTCTTTCCTCACAAGCGAGACACAGGACCAGCTGCACCAGAAACGCCTCAACTTCAAGTCCGATATCGACCTGCGCGGTATGCGCGGCGAGGAGGCAGTGCAGGCTGTGGGCTACTTCATTGACGATGCCGTGGTGTGTAACGTGCATCAGCTGCGCATACTGCACGGCACAGGTAACGGTATATTGCGCACCCTCATACGCCAATACCTGAGCACCATCCCATTTGTAAAGAACTTCCACGATGAACACGTGCAGTTCGGTGGTGCCGGAATAACTATAGTAGAACTTGAGTAGCCCGCGGGCTACTCAAGTTCTATTCTGCAACAGCGGTGTTGATGATTCAATACTGCACCGGAATCCTTATTTTCTTTACCTCTGTGTTGCCGTTCTCATAAACAGTCTTTCTTATGATTATGCCGGAAACAGGTGTGCTTATGCGCTGTCCGTTGAGTGTGTAATATTCAACTGAGACGATTTTTGAACCGGACAATGACGGTGTGTGTATGCAGGTCTGTTCTACTCCCAGTTGCAACGGCGACTTTCTGCTACCGATGATTGTCTCGGGTGCGAGTGTAATGCTCTGCACTAAATCAAGAATTTCGCCATTGCTCTCCATGAGCCTGAACTTGATCATGTCGTTCTCCTCACCGTAGATATTCATGTAGAGCAGGCCGTTTATCTCCTCGGCAATGCCGCGGCATTCGTCTCCGCAGAAGGCCGCTACGGTGTATATGCCTGTCGGCGTGTAATCATCCAATACGGCAATGACACCTATTGCATTAGGATATGCGTGCATATCTGTTTGCCATGGAGTGTCTGCTGCAGCCTCTCCTTGCGGAGCAGAGTAGCGTCTTGATTTTTGCTTGGGTGCCGACAAAGAACTCCAGCGGAATGTCTGGGCTGTGTTGCATTTGAGAAGATATGCCTGTCCCGGTGACAGCATCGTGAGCGTACCCTCCCATTCTCCCTCTTCGTATGTCGCAAAGGCGTTGATTCCTATAATGGCGTCACCTTCGGTCGGAATGTACTCCTTGAATGCGGCCTCAAACGTTGTGGCGTTGTATAGTGGACAGCCAATCCAGTTCCACCCCTTCTTTATCTCTACAGGCTCGGCTGTGTCATATATGAGACCTCTTAATGTGATCTCTGTCTCTGCCGACATCTTCATCTTGTATCCTGTTGCGGGGAACATTGCACTGAAAGTGCCTGTCCACACAGAGTCCTCCTTTATATATGACTCACTTTGCCCCATGATTTGTTGTGCGTGTCCTGTGAAACGGCTTTTGTGAACCCAATTGTTCAGGTTGTGAGAGACCCAGTTCCACCCTTTCCCCAACTCCAATGTTATGGCCATTTCCTGGGATTCCCAACCTGTAATGTTCTCATTGATGTAGTCGTATGACATCATCATATTGGGCCTTGCAATGCTTGGCCGTTCAAGATACGATGAGTGCTGACCTCCGTCGGGATATCGTCCGTATGTCTGCCATTGGTCTTGTGCCTGGTATATCATTTCGTCGTACCAGCTCCCGTCCTCGGATTGCAGTGTCACGCATGCTCCGTCGGCGTTGTCCAACTTGAATGGGGCGTGCAGCTGGTCGATTGGCTGTAGCTTGTCGCACCAAATGATGAGCTTGCCATATGCCGGTATAATTGTGCCGGCTGTGCTTGATTCTGCGCTTATCCGGTATTTTTGCGGATTGCTGCGGGTGTCGCTCAGGTATATGCCGCTGATGTCTATGTCGTGGTCGGTGGTGTTGTACAGCTCAACCCAGTCATTCTTCTTGTAATGGTCATTGATGTAGATGTCATTGCCGGCGCTGACCTCGTTTATGAGTACGGGTGAAGCCCCGCTCTCAAGAAGCTGCTTTGTGTCACCGAGTTTCTCGTATACGGCAATTATGTGGTGTGTGCCGTTCTCCATTGTCTCGTCCATAACCAATTCCCCCACGTTGCCTGTTGACATGCTTGTCGGGGTTGCTTTTGCCAACCTTGCATCAAAGAATATGTCGCTGCTGGTGAAGCTCGTGTTGTGTACCTCTACCGTAATGGTATTGCTGCCTTCGTGCAGCACTCCGTCGGGGATTCTTATTGAGCCGTATGCGGCGGTGTTGCTCTCATATTCCGTGGAGAAGTCGTTGTATGTGCTTCCGCTCATACAGTGGTAGCTGCCCACCTCTACACCGTTGATGTAGAATATCGCTCCGTCATCAAGATAGTAGTAGAGGTTGTACCGTTCCAGGGATGTGGGCGGTGTATTCAGCATGAAGGTCTTGCGGAAATAATATGTCGGGCGTTTCTCGCTTGCGTTGCCGCCATAGTCGAGTGTCGTGTTGTAGTCGGCTGCGCCTGCTATGGTACCGACGGTTCCATACCCGAACGGGGCATTGCCGTTACTCCATGCAGTGTCATTATATCCAGGTTCTCTCCAATCGGTGTTGTCGAGAGAGCCCTTGTCATAATAATGCCAATCGCTGTTGAATGGAATCAGATCTTCCAATGCTTCGGTTTCGGAAGTCATCTGCCAGCCTTTGAAGACATACCCTGCAGGAGCCTTGGTGGTTATTGACATCGGTCCGAACAGGGTTCCGTTGAACTTGCGTGTGGGGACTTCCTGCCCGTCAATGAGCAGTCGTGCCTCGGGGATGTTGCTCTCCAATGTGACCTTGAACTCCTGTGTCAGGTTCATGAAAGACTTCATGTTGTTCATTCGTGCGGCACGTCGTGAGCCGCTTGAAATGTTGTTGTATAACCTGTCGGCTGAAGAGGTGGGGTCATTGCCCTCGATGGCAAGTGCCGGACGTATGTATGCAACCATGCCGTCAATGATTTCTTTGCATCGCTCAGGTTCCATGACACTGCCGTCGACAATGGAGAATGCATGTATGAACTGCCTTTTGAACGGCTCATACTCCAGCATGTTGAAGAATATCTCTGCCAGAAAGCTCTTGCCGTCGTTGTCGGAGTATCTTCCGTCGTAATTGAACAACAGGTTGTAGATGGATGAAATCATGTTGTCTGTGCCGAAGGAAGAGTCTGTGTCGAACATTACAAGGTGGAATTTCCCGTTATCCTTCTTGCTGCGGAAACCCTTGATGTTGTTGCTGTTTGTCAGCCAGTCACCGCATCCTATGTAACATTCGGCTGCCATATAATTGCAGTACTCATCAATGTCTACCATGTTGCATATCTGCTGCCATATCTTCTGGTTGGTGGGGTCGGCTGCCAGCTGCTTGGTCAGAGTCAGCCACTGCCAGAACGCATCTCTTGTGCCGGCTTTCTGCTCATAGCCGACAGAGCTGTTCAGCTCAAACTGGTCGATCTCGTCAGTGTCTATGCCGTATCCGCTCTCGCCATAATGCTTGTTGTTGTTCTCGCGTATGTTCAGCATGCCAAGGTACTTCCCGTTGAAGAATACGTGGCATGGTTGCCAGGCCTGGCAGTCGATGTAGAATCCCGAACGCAGGAAAATCTCGTGTAGCGCAGCATCATATATCCTGGCGTAGGTGTCATTGCCGCCATTGCGCACCTGTAGCGTCTTGTATCGGTTGTGAGGCTTGCTGTCGGCAAAAATTGGGTAGTCAAAAGAGTTCTTGCCCTCATATACTTTCCCCGTCTTGAGCCTGAATGATGACTTCATGGACCAATCGTCGTCGCCTCCATAGGCTCTGGACCATCCGCCTGCAATCTTGAACTCAGCCTCTTGGTTCAATACCGGGCGATAGGCTCCATTTTCTTTAACGAGATACTCTACATTTACAGGGCGCTCCCAGTCCATATTCCAGTTGCATGCCTCGTTCTGCCCGTTTCCCGGAATACCGTTGGTGCCTTTGGTATATACACCTATGGTGTCGTTGTACAGGTTGTCCGGAGCTGTCGATATGCACAGCACCGGTATTTCCATATTGTTCCCGTCCTTTATGAATGTGCGTGTGACGACCCGGCTCGGCAGCTTGCCGTCGGCAATCAATACAAAGCGATAGACCGCCGTGGATGTGGTGGTGAACCTGCCGGTGTCGGATATTGAACCATTCTTGATTGTGGGTGTCGAGCCGTCGGTTGTGTATATGAGTGTCGTTCCTTCGGGTATCTCAACGTTGAAACTGATGCTGTTGGTAAAGAGAGTACTCTCTTTGCTTATTACAGGAGCCTTCAGTCTCTCCTCGGCAAAAACAGTGCCGATATTGCTTTTTCCCGGTGTGGTAAAGGCGGTCCAGCCCCATTCTCCATCACCGTCGCTCTTGCGGGCATACGCACACCTTGCGATGGCCGGGGGATATTCCAGACTGTCCACGACTCTACCGTCACTGTTCATCAATTCAATGATTCCGCCTTCGGGGTCAAGCTTGAACGGTATCTGCAGATGTGCCTTCCCTCCAAAATTACCATCCTTGCTGTTGTGGTCGAACCACAAGCATGCGAAACTGTTTCCTTTGATGCTCCCGTGTCCCGAATACAATCCGTACGTCTCGGTTATCCCGTCGGCGTCGGTGTGTCTTATCGTCGTGCCGTTCAAGAAACACAATGTGTCGGAGGTGTTGTACAGCTCTATCCAGGCGCCGTAGTTGTATGAGTTGTCGATGTGCTGGTCGATGTTGGCTACCTGGACCTCGTTTATCCTCACATTCGAGATGTCTGTGCTGAACCCGGACTGTTCGCTCACCTTGTAAATCTGTATCTCGGCTGCGTGCCACAGCTTTCTGAACCCGGTGCCCGCACCGGTACAGTCAATAACGGTCAGACGTATGTGGTTTACAGCTTCCTTAATGGTGAAAAAGTCCGACACAACCTCCGTGAAACCATTATACGGGAGTTCGGCGGTGAAAATGTCATGCCAGGAATTGCCGTCATCACTACCGCTTATGAGCACTTTTGTCGGGTGGTCATTTGAGCTGTTCCTACGGTGCATATATAGGCAGAAGGTACCGCTCTCGGGACTGTTGAGTGATATGTCAACCCAATGGTAGTCGCCCTCGTACTGGTTGTGCCAGTCGCTGTGCCAGAATGTATAGGGGTCATTGTCTATCAGCGCTCCAATGTCAGTACCCTCGAGATAGTCGCTGAAAGGGCTGCTGAGTTGTGAGACGTCAGTGATGAGGGGTGTCATCTCATCGCTTTGTGCTTGTATCACGGAATGTGAAACCAATATAAAGAGTACTGATAGAATGAGTGCATTCTTCATAGCCATAGTCTTTTTACAAAGATATGTCTTTTAAAATATTTATGCAAAATTCAGAAGCTGTTCAATTTAATGTGTTTGCTTATCGGATATCGGTTGCGCTTGTGGTAAAATATTCAAGCTGATATGATATTTTGTTCGCTGACACTGTAATTGTTGTAATATTCGGTTGTGAATTGCTTTCAAGATTGTATCTTTGCGGTAGACCGCGAAAATAGACTGCACTCGCTGTGAGATGTCAAAGTAAACTTTGCCTATCTCGCTCGTTTGTATCTATCTTTGAAATATCGGAAACAACCCACGGAAATTCTGCCCTTCTGTGGTATCAGTTGTGATTTGCTTTCAATTTAGTATCTTTGAAATATCGGAAACAACAGCTCCATAGCACGGGCAACATTGAACTCCGTTGTGATTTGCTTTCAATTTAGTATCTTTGAAATATCGGAAACAACGGACACAGTCCTCACGATACGTTAAAGTATGTTGTGATTTGCTTTCAATTTAGTATCTTTGAAATTTCGGAAACAACTAAGTCGTTGCAGATGACCCGTGAGACCAAGTTGTGATTTGCTTTCAATTTAGTATCTTTGAAATATCGGAAACAACCCGCCGTTGCTTTACGGGGGCTAAATTACAGTTGTGATTTGCTTTCAATTTAGTATCTTTGAAATATCGGAAACAACATAAAGTTGCTAACGAGTGGGCAGATAATGGTTGTGATTTGCTTTCAATTTAGTATCTTTGAAATATCGGAAACAACTCCGGAACGACTCAACCCAGACAGCCGCCAGTTGTGATTTGCTTTCAATTTAGTATCTTTGAAATATCGGAAACAACCCTGCCGGCGACGAGTGCGGGGAACTTTAAGTTGTGATTTGCTTTCAATTTAGTATCTTTGAAATATCGGAAACAACTGGGTGTGCCGTTTGTTTTAGTTAACCCGAGTTGTGATTTGCTTTCAATTTAGTATCTTTGAAATATCGGAAACAACAACCCAATCAAAGAGGTCTTGAGTATTTGCGTTGTGATTTGCTTTCAATTTAGTATCTTTGAAATATCGGAAACAACTGATATCAAAGGGGTTTAACTGGAATCTTGTTGTGATTTGCTTTCAATTTAGTATCTTTGAAATATCGGAAACAACATCCTGCATTTTCACCAAGTTCTAACATATGTTGTGATTTGCTTTCAATTTAGTATCTTTGAAATATCGGAAACAACTCAATACGTATAAATTGTTGTGTTGCAACGTTTTATCGAGTATTTTAGAAATAAAAAAGTTCTCCGATAAGAAAATCCAGTCTTTTGCAAGGCTGGATTTTTGAGTTTTAAAAGAGCTCAAGTTGTTGACCAGGAGTATTGACTTCTACATTTTTCTTGCCGTAAAAGAGTTCAATGTTAGAGAACTGCTTGTCCGTAATACACATTATTCCAACTTTTCCATATTCGGGAAGCATTGATTTTACTCTTTTGATATGGACCGTAGCGTTTTCACTGCTGGCACAATGACGGACATAAATTGAAAACTGAAACATTGTAAATCCATCACGTTGCAAGTTCTTTCTGAACTCAGCATAAGCTTTCCTGTCTTTTTTTGTTTCAGTCGGTAAATCGAAAAAGACAAGTACCCACATAATACGGTATTCACTAAAACGGTTCATCCTATTTCGGGGTAGGCAATTTTTCTTAACTCTCCACTAAAGCATTTATATAATGAGGCTGTCGTTTGTCCTACAGCAATCATTAAGGGACTTCGCTTTCCTGCAATAACTACATCTAATGTTGGAATAGTAAGTAGTTGAGATTTAATGTCCTTATCTAAAATTTCGTAATTGCCACAGCCTGTTACTATATGATACACCAATTCATCAACATAAGGTCGATACGGTTCCATAATATCGTCGGCAAGACAATAGGCATTGTAGCGGTTATGGTGGTGAATACCCAATGTTGGTAAGAGTCCGCTTGCGACTAAACTTCTTGCTACAACAGCGCGCAGAATCGCATATCCGTAATTCAATAAATTATTTGGTGGAATACTATCGCGGTCTCTTGTAAAACCTTCAATAGGAAACAGATTCTTCCAATAATATGCTGCGGCACGGGCTTCTTGGTTCTCGGAATCTCCACTTTTAACATCTGTAGCCCATTTGTTCATGCACCGAACCTCTTTTCCTGTACATTTCTTTAAGATTGCTGCCTGATTCTCTATCTTTGTCTTTATCGTCTGTTGCCAAAGCTGTTTCTTTAAAGGCAATGATGCTTCTATTTGATGCCGAAACCTTTCATTTTGTGTTGTATTTCCACTTAAAGGGAGTATTAAGCCTGTTGGCATACTTTTGTTGTCGCAGGTGATGACGGCGCAGTTGTTCTCAAGCAAGGCTTCTAATAAACCTGATGTTATTGTTATCTGTTTATTGTCTAATACAATTACTCCAATATCTTCAATTGGTTTTGTAACCTCTGCGCTTTGCTTGAAATGGTCCGGCAATGTGTCGTTCTTTACAACCTCCGGCAATTTTATGACTAATTGTGCGTTGCGCAATGATAAATATGCCGGATTGCTGAAATACAATGTTTTCTTTATCATAAGCAATAGTCTTGATTGTATGTTATTTCTTATTCAGCCTTTTTTGCTCTTTCTCGAAGTTTTCGATAAAATGTAGCTCGACCGGTGACAAACTCTCGAGTGTTCGCTCCTTGAATTTATCGTACTCTGTATTTGCTTTTAGTTTTGCAACTTCAGCAGAAATGGTTCCTGCGTGTGTCAAAAGTTCTTTGCCCGATAATTTGAGGAAATCGTCCAATTTCTGAATCCAATCCTTCATGTACATAGGTGTGTGGCTCTTTGCCTGCAGCTCTGCAAAGTCCAAATAAAGGTTCACAATGCGGTTTAGGATGTCCAACTCTTCTGCCGTTAGATAATTTTTTGCAAATTCGGCATCATTTTTTCTTGGGAGTTGCCCTGTCCAAGTAGTGAGCCCCATAAAATCTTTGTTTGCATCGGCTCTGTTGTAAATGATTTCAGCTGCTGTGTGCCCGTGAACGGAGTAGTGCATTTTATTCTGTACTGTAGCAAAGAATTTTTTTGTTGTTTCTGTTCGTGGGTCATAATCGATGCTGAGAGCGTATATCTCAAGGACTTTCCTGTAGAAAATTTTCTCGGATGAGCGGATATCGCGTATGCGTGAAAGGAGCTCGTCAAAATAATTGCCGTTGCCTGCATTTTTCAGCAGTTCATCGTTTAGAACAAATCCTTTTATCAGATATTCTTTCAGCACTTGTGTCGCCCAAATTCGGAATTGCACTCCGCGGTGGGACTTTACACGATAACCAACGCTAATTATCATATCAAGGTTGTAATATGCTAATTCACGTTCTACATTTCTGTTTCCTTCTCGTCCAACTGTTGCAAAAAATGCAACAGTTGGACTTTCTTTCAATTCTCCATCTTCAAAGATGTTCTTTATGTGTCTTGAAATGGTCGATTTGTTGCGTTGAAATAATTCTGCCATTTGGTCTATGGTCAACCAAACAGTGTCATTAGCAAGAGTTACTTCAATTTTGTTTTCTCCGTCTTGAGTCTGATAGAGAATGATTTGTCCTTTATCTTTGTGCTCCATGTTAGTAGCCTAATTTAGTAATGTTGCCTAATCTGTCAACTTTGACAGGAATACATACTTCTTTAATCATCTCACCTGTTATTGCACGTTCCATTTTGTTTAAAGATGAAAACTCAACTTTGTCAATAATCGAACTTGCAACGTTCGCTTTTATATAAAAACATTGATTGCCTGATGATGATACCATTTTGTATAGTTGTCCAGTATCTAATTGGTTATAGATGTACGCATTCGCCTTTTCTTCTTTTGTTGGTACATATACCAAATCATTGGGAGATAATACAAATTTAGGCTCGTTGCCATTGTCGTCTGCTGGCACCGGAGGCAATCCTTGTTTTAACCTTTCTATAACAATATGCAATGGTATTGTTGCATACTTCCTTTCTTTTGTAAATTCACCGGTACACTTGTCTAATTTCTCTATTTCATAAATAGCAAAATAGAGATTGGTCCCTTTTGCTGCTTCAACAAACTTTGTTGATTTGTTACTCTTTTTGCCAATTGCAAACTTCTCGGCTTTCTCGTATACACGTACTTTATTTATCGGCTGATGAAATTTTCCATTGTTTAGCATAACAATGTTCTTGTTCATTTCATCGATGCCGTCGGGCGAGAACGCTAATTTGGGGTCATTGTCCTTTAACTCTAAATGACGTAGCAATATTTTCTGAATACCTGTATCGGTTATGCTCTCTTCAATCTTCTTTTTATCAAAACTTGTATCAATTGGTTTTCTTGTTGCAAAGAACCTGTCCTTTGTCTCTTTTGTGAAATAGTAGACCTTGACTTTTGAAGGGTTAATGTCTTGCCAGATATCTCTATTTACCTCTAAATATTTCTTTATTTTTTTTGCATCATATCCCTCTTTTAGCAATTCTTGTAATTTATACTTGAACTCCTTGTCAACTATTCGTGAAGGATTCTTTATGGCTTCATTCAAAGAAACCTCTTTTATCTTACGCAGGTTTACCTCGCCAAAAACGGTGTCCTTGTGCATAGGCTTGCGTATGGCCCAATTGCAACCGGTTTGCTTGATCCGTTCCTTTTTTCCGTTCTCAATGCGTGTGTATGTGTTTGTCGCTTTGTTTATAATGCGTAAGTTTTGTTTGAAACTGACAATGATATCATTGATGGTATGATATACATCTTGTGTGAATGTGTCCCAAGGTTTCTTTATTGTCCATTTGTAGTTGCCGCTTTCTTCTTTTATCTTGTCGCACAGCAGTGTCTGCAAATCGTGACGAGATATTTTTGATTTTACACTTGCAGCTTCGTTGTTCAGGTAGTTGACGATGTTTCTGTTGGCACATGCAATAACAATGGCGTCCATCGCGTGGTGGCGATGGTCAATACGTTTTTTGTTGAAGCCTTTTTGTAACTCCAGCGGCAGCGATGGTATTTCGTGCCCGTTTGCATTCATGGTCGTAAATTGTGCTGTGTCCTGTATTTTATTCAAACGTATGAAGCGAGGTAATATGATCCTGTTCCAAACATCATTTATGCCCCAGTCTCTTTTTAGTCTGTCGGTAACGCCACCGGTGCAGGTTATTACATTCTTGGAAATAGCCTCTTCTTCGCCTTCTTCCCGTACTATGTTTGATAATAGGCCTTTTACAACCTTGCTTATGTATCGGCTGTCATTCAGTTGTCGGGCAATGAAATCTTCGGGTATTGTGTCCATCATAAGCTTGCGCATCTTTACTCTGTTCTGGCTGTAATTGTCTTTTATAAATTGCTCATACTCGCCAACAGTAAAGATTTTAACAACTTTTCCGTTAGATAGCTCTACTTTTCGCCCGTTTTCATCTTTTATGAATTCAAAACCTAATCGTCTGTCCTTTAATTTGTTAATCTCGGATTCGCAAATGACCTTGTTCGATAGCGAGTCATCGAAATAACGCGATTGTGGAATTACATGCTCTATTTCATATGCAGGTGTGAACAATTTAGCCAATGGTATCGACTGTCCGGTGTATGGGGAACGGTATTTCTGTTCCAACCATAGTTTGTATCTTAAGACTTCGCTCCTTGTTGGTTGTTTCTTATTGTCGTTTTCCTTGAACTTCTTTAAAATAGTTTCAATCTCTTCAGGAAGATTGCTTATTGAGTTCAGAACTCCATCTTCATATATACGCAGTATCTCTTGTTGGCTTGGTGAATATGGGCGAACATTCTCAATCTCAAATTCCGGGTTTGCAAACTCCATCAGTAATGTTTTGATGCGAAGGTTTGCATTCTCGTTCTTTAAAATCTGTTGCGTCATTTTTTTACGCTTGTCCGCAGGATTCTTCATCTCTCGTCCAAGCTCAATATGTATTTCGTCAATATTGCCGTGCTTTTTCCAAATATCCCGAACAGTGCGAAGGGTTTCTGTTATGACTTGCTCTACAATAGGGTTGCGTAAGGAGTGTTGCTTGAATGAATCCAAGTACCTTTGCAAATCTTCAGGTGTGTTCCATTTTGTAACATCCTTTGCTTCGGAATGTCTGTTGTATACAATGTAGCAGGCAAGCCAAAGCGGTAGTGCTCTGAAGTCGGATATATTTGTGAGATTAAATGCCTTCTCCCTAACACGGTTCTTTATATTCTCGTCATATTCCCCTGTAACAATTCTGTCAATTCGTTCAAGAGTCTTTTTGTCAATGTTTGTTGGCAACCAATACTTGCCCATTCTCATTATTGGTAGCAACTTCTTGATTGCTTTTGCAGAATATGCGCCATATTCTTTCTTGAATGGAGGAAATTTCTGGAATGTAGCGGTGAAAGAATCCTCCAAACCGTATGTGTCTGCAAATTTCTGCAATGCTTTTGTCAGTTCCTGTTTATCTTCTACTGAGTACAAGATGTGCCATAATCTTTCTTCTATTTCCGGTGTCAGGAATTCTGGCTCTACATTGGCCTTGGATAAGTATGATAGTATTTGTGCACGTGTTTCGTTGCAGGGGTAGTCTTTATCTTCTACATAGTTCCAACGATAGCTATCAATGTTCTTCTTTAAACCAAATACGGGGTATTTCAAGAACGCTTTTTGATTGATAACTGATTTTTTATTCAACCAATCGAACAATGCTACATAATCATCTTCATTACTCAAAAATTCCTTTGTAATATCCTCGTCATTACCCAATCCTTTCTTGTAGATGCGTAAATTGCAGATGAATTGCCAAAGCCTGAACTCTTGATACAGAGGGTGGGATTTTGCAATACATTTTATGCCGTAGCTCTTTTTCTCCCCTGTTTCCTTGTCAAAAACGGTATGTTCTTCGTATGGACAATTGGATATCAACGATTTCTTCGTTTTTAAAGGACGCTGATAGAATATAATGTCTTCAACAAACAAGTAGGTGAAATTCCTGTTTGCAATGTTCTGCCTGTAGGCTTCATTGCTCGGATATAGTTCTTCTATACAGTGATTGTATAATTCCCTGTCTTGTAGCTCGGTGTGGAACTCGGTTTGTTTTTCAATAATTTGGATTAATTCGTCTTTGTAGAATTTTCTTTCTATGGTATGTACCAATTTGCCCCGCACTTTCTGATTCGGGTTCTGGAGAAGCGTGTCGTAAATATATGTACCGACCGTTTTGCCGGAATGTTCGATGTCTGATTGCGTCCTTTCCTTGATTAGTGTCCAGTCATCCTCACCAGGAGAACGAAATGAACGTTTGACGTTACCCTCTTTATCCATTTTGGGAGAACCGTCCTCGTTTATGTCTGTTGTGACAATGAATTCTTTCGTTTTGCCAACCCAATCTAAAGGAATGCTACTTGTGCGGCGGTATATCCATCCATTTTCAAGACGTATATTGTACCAAGTGTCTTTGCCTCTCTTCTCGCCGGAGTCTTCTACGGACAGGACTTTTAATGCTACATATTCAATCGTTTTATTCTTGTCTGTCTCGCTCTCTTCTCCTCTTAATTGATAATATCCACGTTTTTGGTTGAAATTCAATAATACCCAAGCCAGCTCCTCTTTTGATATCTTTTGAGTCAGAGCTTTCTTGCGTAAATAATAAATAGTCCAATCGTATGGTATTTTCTTGTCTCTAAAGTCTGGATGTAGCGATTTAAAGTCTTGCAACATCTCATTGAAAGAACTCTGGAACAGGAAATGATAATTGCCTATACTATCCTTTTCCCAAGCTAATTTAGGCTCTTCCCCTTCTTTTATTTTCCCGTAACGTGTTAGTGCCTGTGAATAGTGAACTGGCAGGAAACCGATTACGTCAAGAACCCTGTGTAAACGCTCTCTTCGTTGTATGCCTCGTTCTGTCAGATGCCTGACACCTCTTAGACGTGTTCTTTCGGCAGTCTGTGAAATTGTATTGCCACGGTCGAAATCACCGAGGATAGCTGCGTCCATTGGGATAATGCGGCTGCCGGCAGCCTCTATTTTATTCAAATTAAAATTATCATCATTCTTTTCTGCCAATAATACAGCCCAGCCAATGCTGTTGGTTCCTAAGTCCAAACCTAAAATCCTTTTCATCGTGATTTGTTTTTGTTATATCACAAAAATAACCAATGATTATAGTAATTCCAAATAAATGTACTATATTTGCTGAACTAAATGAAGCAAATCACAATAAGGATTATTCCGTTGTGAAAACATTCAAGGCGGGGCTGATAGCCTCGCCTTTTCTTTGTCTTCTATTTAATGTTTCCGATGATACTGTCGGCATAAGTGTACCGTTCAGACCTTGAAATAGTCATTCAATTGAATGGTGTGATAATACAATTTTAAGCCCTCCCACATGAGGGGGGGCTTTTTATTTCATCTTCTTCATGATGACGTCCACCGAGAAATCTCCGGGTCCGCTGAAGAACATCAGCACAAAGATTGTGAGGTAGGTGATTGCGGGTTCCATCTTGCTTAACGGGTCGCCTGCGTGTACGAACAGCAATGCTACACACATTGTGAAAATCATTGGAATAAGGCTCAGACGGAACAGGGCCCCCAAGATGAATCCGAACGCGCATAGGATTTCGGCGAAGATTGCCAACCAGAATGACAGTGTAGCGCCTAACCCGATTGGGTCGGGGAATGTCTCGGTGGCATTGTTGAACATTATCCATTTGGCAATGCCGTGGCTCATGAACATGAAACCGAAGATGATGCGTGCGACAAGCAGGAACAGTGACTGCGCCACAGTGGTTTCCGGCTCGTTGAAAAGATAGTAGTGGGTTTTCTTCTTAGACATGATATGCGGTATTTCTTTTTGTAAGAAACACCGCATATCATCTGTTTGTTCAAGCCTGCTTTTATTGGCTCACCGGCAAAGTCTGGGGGCTAAGCAAAAAGTTGAGTGATTTAGAAAAAGAGAGTAACAGAGCGAAAATACTATTGCAATGAAAAGTCCTGTATTTTTATATGCTTGGCTTCAACGCATTCGTTTTGAGATTCTTCGCTTCGCTCATAATGATAGGTACGCGGTCCGTCCTCTTGCACAGGTAATTTCTCAAAACTTCCGGC
>CALCYA010000008.1 GCA_937906165.1 uncultured Bacteroidales bacterium
TTTCCGTGTGCCGGGCCTTTTGGTCCTTTTGGGCGCCAAAAGGACATGATAGAACAATAACAAAAAGAATATACGACAATAGATTAAGGGTAAATCGTTCACAAGGACACAAAAGTTAGTTCGTATTATACATTACTGACTTTGACTATGATGCGAAGAGATTCCGCTAATTTAACGGATGAAACGGAAGTTAGGCTGTAAACCCTATCTCCCGATACACTTTCCTGCTCTTCTTTACAGGCTTGTGCAAGGCATACGCCGCAGCCACATCATCAACAGTCACATGGCGATAATCATCGCGGCTTTTTGTTCCGAAAAATGACATTAGTCTTTCACTCTGTGCCGTGACAATGCCGTTGCAGACGTACTGCTTGATCCACCTTGCGTTACAGAAGTCCCACTCCTTGTTGTCGACAGCCTCTTCTATTGTCTTGTGCAACAGTGAGCGTGCCTCCTCTGTGAGTTCATAATCCTCCTGCGTCAGGTTGTATTCGGCAATCTGCATCAGCTCATCGGCGGTATAATCCTCGAACTCGAACTTGTATGGGAAACGGCCGCTAAGTCCCTGGTTGCTGCGCATCATCATATCCATCTCCTTGGTATAGCCCGCAAAGACGACAATCATGTCGCTGTTCTCCTGAGCCATGACAGTCAGCAGGCACTCTATCGCGCGGTATCCGAAATCCTTGCGGTCCTGAAGACTGTCGCACAATGTATAAGCCTCGTCAATGAAAAGGATGTTGCCCCTCGCTTCTTGCAGAATACGTTGCATGTTGCGTTCGGTCTCGCCTATGTAACGTCCAACAATTTTGCCGCGGTCAGTGAATACCACCTCTCCTTTTGACAGAAGCCCCAAAGAGCGGTATATGCGTCCCATCATCTTGGCCACAGTTGTCTTTCCCGTTCCGGGGTTGCCTGTGAATATCATGTGATGACACTCCCCTCTCTTGACTTTCAGTCCCAAACGCTTGCGCTCAGCGCTGATTTTGAGACGGTTGAACGTGGTGGTTATATTCTTTTTCACACTCTCCAGCCCCACCATCATATTCAGCTCCTCGATACTCTCCTCGAACTCCCTGTCGGCACCCATTACCAGTTTTTCTTTATTGATGTCGCATGGCTCCACTGTCATGAGGAACTCCTTATCTTCGGCGCTTTTCTTGTCGACGGTTGACAATGTGCGGCTTACGAAGTTGTCCACAATCTCCGTTTTTACAAAATCAGTAATATCTGTCACCGACATTCCTCTCAGGTTTCCTGTCTCTTCGGCTTCTCTTGCGGCATTGGCCAAATGTCGTTGCGCCGAAGGAGAGAGTTTCAGGTCAAGATTCTTCAACTCACCTGCAACCTGGGTGACAAACGTGTCGGCATACACCTTGTCGCCAGGGATGCTGTCCGATGGCTGGAAGTGTCTTCGGAGTTGCGGAAAACTCTCAAACACCTGTTCCACCTCTCCAGGAGTGCCGATGAGACAGATTATATTGCAAGAATTACCCTCTATTGTCTCAAGCATCTTGTTGACAACATACGCACCGTTGCCCACTAATGCCGTGATGTTGTAAAGGGCAAAACACTTCTGTACACAGGATTCGAAGAATTCATTGGCATCATTGTTGGGATATGCGGCATTACTGCCTTCGGTGAGAGTAACACAGTCGGCAGAATTGAAATAAGATACGTTCCAGAACAAACGTATCATTTTGCTCAGTGACTCGAGTTCGTTGGGGGAATATCCTCCATTATAGACAAAATTCCGGGTAGGAACCAACAATTTGAGTCTCAAGTCATTTCGCAGGTTGTTCATGTAGCTGTGGGCCAGGTTGTTCACGAAGTAATCCTTCATTGACAAAGGAGCGTTGCTCTCGCGGAACGAGCGCCATAAGGTTCTGCGCTCAAGCTCCGAAAGGATTATGTACTCTTTACTGAACGGTTTTATGGCAGATATGCCTGTCGACACCACTTTGCCGTCATAAATGGAGATGTCAATCTTCCAACAAGGAGTGCTGTTCTGAACGAGGCAGAGCGTGTATTCGCCGAACAGGACGTTTGACGTATAAAGGTGGGCCTTCAGGTTCTTTCTCTTTCTGTTGCTGAATGTGTCCCAAGGGAATGTAGCGCCACGTGCCACGAGGTTATAGCTCCTGTTATACAGGTACAACGAGTAGGCATATCTTTTGTCGAGCATGCTGCCGAATCCCAAAGAGACGTCAAGACATTCTCCTGAATTGTCAGTCTTGATATCTGTCTTTTCCAATGCAACAGCAGGAAGCTCGATATCACCGTTCACTTTGACAAAAGGTATACAGAATCCGCCGTCGCAGTTTCTGTATGCCGTTGATACATTCTCTACCTCCAGGCCCCATATAAGCATAAAGTAGTTGCCGTCGGGGTACTCGCTCATGAAATATTTTCTATCGTACCCTATGAAATTTTCATCATCGTAATAATAGGACTCTATGCGCAGTATGGGGTGACTCTCCGAAGCCTTGTACACGTATATCACTGGGGTGTATTCTTCCTTGAATCCTTTCACCTCCTTTGCTACGATGCAGATGTCGGAATACAGCTCGTTATTGACATCAATGACAATCGGCTCGCCATTGAGGTGTTGTCTATCATAGCTGTCGTTGTCAATCGTCAGGCCTGAAGCCTTACAGCAATAAGGTTGTTTCGGTATTGTATAGCGGTAGCCGCCAAGCTCAAGTTCGGTTTGTCCGAATTTGAATTCCTTGAATTCCTTGAATTCCTCTTCATCCTCTTCATTCTCATCTGCATCTTCTTCATCGTCGTCATTTTCATCGTCATTCTCGTCGTCTTTCTCATCGCAGGAATCATCAGAATCCTCTTCCTTCTCGTCATCGTCCGGTTCGTCGAACTGCTGCTTGACAAACTCATCCAGCAACTTCTCAAACTCTTCATCGTCTGCATTCATCACGTCTGCTACTGTAAAATCGTTGTTCACACTCATATTATTCTTATACTCGAAATTGTCAATAGTAATATTCTCCATAATAGTAAAATTTAAAGGTTGATTAATCGTTTTCGCCGCATAGGTTACGGCAATACAAGTCTGACGCGCAACACTGTAAAGGTGTCGCACGCTTAATGTTAAAAACTACCCGTTATCTGCCGGATGCAGAAACAGGTCATTTTCATACAATAAAATACTGTCATTTGTGCCGATATCATGAGATTGCCACAAAAAGCCATATTATACGGGTGATTGTAATTACATATTACAAAGACACGTAAATGACCTGCAATCTATCGGCTCTGTACACAAAGTCAAAGAACATCACGTCTGACAAGAGCGCATACGCGTCCCTGTCAAAATCGTTTCATTGTTCTTTGAATTTTGTGTCAAGAATTTCACTATTGCAATTGTTTTAGAAGTCCAACTGCGGACTTTTGATTTTAAAGAGCGATGCTGTTACGCATTTCTATCGCTAAAGTATAAATAATTGTAGAAACAAAAAACATTTCCAGCAAAAATCCTCATATTTCAGTGGAATCTGCCGGAAATGTCTTATATGATTCATGTCTGATGCCGGTTTAGAAAGGCATCGGCTCGTTAGGGCTTGCAGCCAATTCCGGTGGCATCTGCTGGTTCTGCATATAAGTGGGAATGTCAGGAATGTATTCCGGCTCGGCTGGCATTGAAGCATTCATCTTTGAACCGCGCATCACAGGCATATCACCCGGAGGCGGCGCCAACGACTCGTCGTCGAGGTTCATAAAGCGTGCATACTCCTTGCGGAAGATAAGAGGTACATTGTCCAGTCCACCGTTACGGTGCTTGGCTATGATGATTTCCGCTTTGCCTCGCCAGTCGAAGTCACCGTCCTTATATATGTGGAAATACTCGGGACGGTTCACGAACATAACGATATCGGCATCCTGCTCGATGGCTCCCGACTCACGGAGGTCGCTCAACTGCGGACGCTTACCCTCGATACCCTCACGGCCCTCTACATTACGGTTCAGCTGACTGAGCGCCATGATAGGGATGTTAAGCTCCTTTGCAAGTCCTTTGAGCGCACGCGAGATTGTACTGATCTCCTCCTGGCGGTTTCCCTTGCCGGTGTTGGCTGTCATCAGCTGCAGGTAGTCGATGAAAATCATCTTCACACCATGCTCGCGTACCATTCGGCGCGCCTTGGAGCGCAACTCGAACACCGAGAGCTGGGGAGTGTCGTCAATGTAAAGAGGGGCATTCTCAAGTGCCACAATCTTGCTGTCGAGCTGTCCCCACTCGTAACGTTCAAGCTGACCGCTACGGATTTTGTCACCCGGAATCTGGCACACATTACAGATGAGACGCTGCACAAGCTGCACGTTACCCATCTCAAGGGAGAACATACCCACAGGAATGCCCTGGTCCACCGCCATGTTACGGATGAGCGAGAGGGCGAAGGCAGTCTTACCCATCGCCGGACGGGCTGCCAAAATGATGAGGTCGGTAGGTTGCCAACCCGACAGCACCTTGTCCAAGCGATGATAACCCGTACTGAGGCCGCTGATACCGCTTGTATTTTTTGACGCTGTCTGTATCTGCGCATACGCCTGCTTGATGACCGGGTTAATCTGGGTAAAATCCTGCTTCATATTGTGACGTGAAATCTCGAACAGCTCCGATTCGGCCTGCTGCATAAGCTCCTCCACGTCCTGTGTCTCGTCAAAAGCCTGCACCTGTGTCTTGCTCGTGAACTTTATGAGGTCACGGGCAAGTTTCTTCTGTGCAATGATGTTTGCATGGTATTCGATGTTGACAGAAGAGACCACCCTGCTTGTCAATTGTGCAATGTATACCGGGCCGCCCACCTCTTCAAGGGTTCCCTTCGAACGCAGGAACTCTGTCACGGTAAGGATATCTATCGGACGGTCGCTGAGGTCCATCTGCTGTATCGCGTCGAACAGCAACTGGTTGCGCTTGTCATAGAATGATTCGGGCTTGAGAATACCTCCCAAGCGGCCCATTGCATCACTGTCAATCATCAAGGCACCCAGCACAGCCTCCTCAAACTCCAAGGCCTGAGGCTGTACGTGTCCATATTCACTCAACTTAGGTGTGTTGTCGGCTGCCTGACGGCGAGGCGCCCTTCTCTTAGGTGTGTTTGTATCTTCCATCATCAAATATTTCCGGCTGCGAAGATACATACATCCCGGCAAATGTCAACAACCCGATTCTCATCCTTTATCAACAAAAAGGGTCAAGTTATCAACGGTGTATGAAAATTATATTATTTTTGCATAAACAAGAACTTATCAATATGGTAACATTCCCTAATGCAAAGATAAACCTCGGGCTCGATGTCGTCTCAAAGCGTCCCGACGGTTACCACAACCTTGAGACAGTGTTCTACCCCATTCCTCTTGAGGATGTACTTGAGATAACCCCGGCCGAGGATGCCGATGCTCCCGACTATACATTCACAATGTACAACGCTGTGTTCGAGGGCGACAACAATGACAACCTTGTTGTAAAGGCTTACAAGATTCTTGCAGCCGACCACAAACTGCCGAAGGTGCAGATGGCACTCTACAAGAACATACCTACAGGCGCAGGCCTTGGCGGTGGCAGTGCTGATGCAGCCTTTGCCTTGAAGATGCTCAATGAGATTGCGTCGTTGGGCTTGAGTGACGACAAGCTTGAGGAGTATGCAGCACGCATCGGTGCCGACTGTGCATTTTTTATAAGGAACTCGCCCGCGTATGCGACAGGTATTGGCAATATCCTCAGCCCCACTCCATGCAACCTCAAAGGTTACACTCTTGTGCTTGTAAAACCCGAGATACATATCTCAACAAAGGAGGCATACTCGCTTGTACGCCCGGCCGCGCCCGAGACTCCTCTTACAGAAATTGCCGCCGGTCCTGTAAATGAGTGGAAAGGCCGCATGAAGAACGACTTCGAAAAGAGCGTCTTTGCAGCACATCCTTCCATGGAGAAAATAAAGGAGAAACTCTATTCAATGGGCGCAATCTACGCTTCGATGTCCGGCAGTGGCTCGTCGTTCTTCGGAATCTTCGGGCAGGAGCAGGATATTGATAATGTAAAGGAACTCTTCCCAGGAATGTTCTGCTGGAGCAAGAGGCTGTAAAAAAGCGGTTGCCCCGTGATTCACATCAGAGGGCAACCTAAACACAAACACAAAATAAAACACGACAAAACTACTATGCTATCATTACCCACCGTTTCGCAACGTGTGCGGTACATGATTTGGATTGATGTACCCCACTGTGGGTGACTTGCAATATTTAAACATTAATTTTACAGCGATTGTTTTTCAGCATAGTGTTAAAAAACAAAAAATCTCACAACGCACGTTGTGAGATTTTATCTAATGTCTTTTTATCTCTGAGAAGATTTTAGAAGCAGTTTAAATATATATTGTTAAGTTATTTATATGAATAGAAGATTTATATTTTATATTCTTTATTGTTTCGCATTCGTTCAATGCACTCCCGAGTTGCATGATGCAAAGCGTGAACAAGAGTATATTGAAGCTGATAGTACCTTATGGGCAGAGTATGAGCAAGAAGGTGAAAAATTAGCAAAGCTATACGCAGAAAATGAAGATTCATTATATATAAAAGCAATAGAATTAGAAACCTATGCGGATAGAAAAAACAGGGAACTTGCCATTAATTATTCGGCAACACCGAGTGGGCTGAGACGTTGTTTTATGCTTAGATCAGACATCGAAAAGGATACTCTTCAAGAAATCTTATATAATCTTCCTGGCAATCTCCGTCATTCGGAGTGTGCAAAGGCGATCAAAGAGCATATCGCTACAAGCCAAATAGAAGAAGGCGCAGAGTTTGTACCGATTGATGTTGTTGATACTCATGGGAACAAATTTGTTTGGGATGAACACCGCAATAAAAATATATTGCTTATTTATTGTGGCTTGGGTTGCATGGGACGTTCTGGTCGTAGAGAACTAGCTGCATTGCGCGAAGAATATACAGGAGATAGTCTCGCAATACTTGTCTATTATTCTGTTAGCACTCTTGAGGAGCTGAAAGAATTTCGTAATCAATATTCCGAAGACTATATATTTATATCTGAACTGATGTCTGATTATTCACCTTTCAAGATAAAGTATGGTGTACAGTCTACTCCAACTTGTTTTGTCATAGACCGAAGTGGAACGGTAGTACTCAAAACCGTGGGGTTTGATGTTCAGCAAGTAAAAGAAAAAATAGATAAATAGGATAAGTACGATAGCGCTTTTATTGTCAGAAGCTCTTATAGTACTTATCAATGCCTCCGTAGCCAATAATCAGTTTGTTCTCGCGGGCCTTTTTGATAAAGCTGGTGAGGCGTCTGTGGAATTCATCGGGGCGTTTGCGGGCTGCGTCGATGTAGGCAATACGGATACGTCTATATGAGGGCGAAAAGTTGTTGAAATTGTCCCACACCTTACTGTCCAGCCTGATTGCTGCGATAATGTCTGCAGGAAACACATAGGGCGCATTTATAATACCCAGAACACTCTCACGTACACAAGGATGGATAAGTCCTTGTTCCTCAAGCCATATCAGTCGTTCAATATTTGGTCTTGAATAGGAACTATCCTTTCGTCGTGGCGTAAAACGTTGCGCCCGATGGGTGGGGTCGATGTTCTTGACAACTCCGTCAATCCATCCGAAACACAAGGCCTCCTCTACCGCGTCATTATATGACAGTGACTCCTCGTCGGCTGCCTTCATCGGGAAAACGAACCACACTTCCTTTTCCTTATCGAAATTTGCCGCGAGCCAAGCCCTCCACTCCGCTCTGTTGGTGGTATAAAAGATATTCATCTTAACAGATGGCAGTAGTTCCTTAATCCTATTATTCTACTTATTCAAATGGCTGTCTGATGGTTACTATCCCAGTTTAGCCATAAAGCGCTCTATGTCTACGATAAATCGCACATGAGTGCCTTTGCCTATTGTGCCGGATGCGTCGCGGGCTTCAACGTCGAAGAGCAGCTTGCGGCCCTCAACGACAGTTAGTGTTGCCGTTGCCTCAATCTCTGCACCCAAAGCCGACGGCTTTATGTGTGTCGTGTTTATCTCCGACCCCACTGTTGTAGAGCCCTCGGGCAAGAACGGTGCAACGGCATTCATTGCCGCATTCTCCATGAGTGCCACCATCGATGGCGTGGCAAAGACGTTGAGGCCGCCAGAGCCCACAGCTGATGCACAGTTATCCAACGTAACAGTCACTTTACTTGTATGTGTCAATCCTTCTTTAAGCATAATACAATCATTTTTAATATCTGCGAAGATAATGATTTTTAATCTTACTTAAAAAGAAAACAACCGTTCCTGTTTGTTATAAAATAAAAAATGATGAAACAGGAGGTTGCCGATTATCTGTCGGACAAGATAAAATGGATTCTTGACAAGGTGGGAGTTCCCGAAGATGTTGCCGGAAAGATTGACAGCCTTATCCTACTCATCCTTGTCACGGTTGTCACCCTGCTTGTTGCCGAGGTTGTGTACCGGGTGTTGGCTATGGCTTCAAGGCGCATTCTGCGCCGCAAGCGTTACCTCTTTCTTGAGAAACTCAATGTCAAGGACCGCCTGCGCATGCAGGCATATATGCTGCCTCCAATAATACTCAACAGTATGTTGCAGTTCATTGCCGACCCGTCGGGCCTCTTCTTCCACTACACCGAGAAACTCGTGTGGATATATTTTGTGGTGGCTGTGGTGATGGCTGTCAATGCCCTGTTGAGTGCTGTGGCCGACTCGGCTTTCACCAACAGCAAATACCACGACCGTCCCATTAAGGGATTCATACAGATTGGCAAGATCATCGTTTACCTGATTGCCGCAATTGTCTTTGTCTCTATCCTCACCGACAAGTCTCCGCTTTACCTCATCGGCGGTCTGGGTGCTTTTGCAGCCGTGCTCATGCTTGTGGCAAAGGACAGCATAATGGGCTTTGTTGGCGGTTTCCTGCTGCTTGAGAATGATATGGTACGTTTGGGCGACTGGATAGAGGTTCCCGGAACGGCCATCAACGGCAACGTGATTGATATCTCACTCACCATTGTAAAGGTACGTAATTGGGACAACACGATAGCTACCGTTCCACCCTACTCGCTAATTAATGAGAGTTTCCTCAACTGGCGCGGCATGAGCGAGAGCGGCGGACGTCGCATAGCACGCGGTTATACGATAAAGCTCGACAGCATAAAGCCATGCAGTGACGACGTTATAGGCCGCGCAAGGCGCCTGAACCGCGAACTGTCCGATTACATAACAAAGAAGATCGAACAGAAGCAGAAAAGAGAGGTTGAGAACACTGCAAACAGACTTGGCATAGCTAACGGCAGCATTGACACCAATGCTGGTCTTTTCCGTGCGTATGCCGACATATACCTTCACCAGCATCCGCTCATAAGAAAGGACATGATGATTATGGTGCGTACCCTTGAACCCTGTGACACAGGCCTGCCCATACAGTTCTACTGTTTCACATCGGACATCGAATGGAGCCATTACGAGAGCATACAGTCCGAGATTATGGAACATTTTGCATCGGTGATGCCGCTTTTCGAACTCTATCCGTTCCAGAGTGCCGGAGCACGCGACACCGTTATAAGCGGACTGCTTGAGGGGCAATACCCGTTGGAGCGCATCGAAGGCTTGCCATACAAGACCGTACGGTGATTTTACAACAATTGCAATGAGGAGCAATGCGGTTAAACCTTTCAAAGTTCTGCCATATCGGGCGTATGCGAGATATCTCATAAACCCGCGAACAGAACCACATGTAATGCCCGGGACTCCGTAAAATGGCCAAAATTCCAAGTGACTAAGACGTGTTCTCAACATGTTTAAAGGTCGATTGTTGCACAATTATCGCTGATTTGTGAAATAAACTTTTGTTTATTTGTTCTTTTTTAACTACTTTTGCACCCATAAAAGTACAAAATGATAAAATAAACATTAAAACGTTGCGATTATGACCAAAATCAAAGGTAATTGTGTACTTATCACAGGCGGTGCATCAGGAATTGGCCGCATAATGGGCCGTATGGCACTTGAAAAAGGTGCCCGTTGCCTGGTAATATGGGATATCAACGAGGAAAACATTGCTTCTACAATAAAAGAGTACAACAAGATTGGCAAGGCGATAGGCTACAAAGTGGATGTATCGGACAGCAAGAAGGTTGCCGAAGTTGCAGAAATGACAAAAAAAGAGTGCGGTAATGTCGATATCCTCATCAACTGTGCCGGAATCGTTGCCAACAATAATACCTTCGACAAGCAGAGCACAAGTGATATCGAGCGTACCATGAAGATAAACTCAATTGCTCCCATGGTAATTGCCCGGCAGTTCCTTCCCGGAATGATTGAGCGCAACCACGGCCATATATGCAACATCGCTTCGGCTGCCGGAATGATTTCCAACCCACGTATGTCGGTCTATGCGGCAAGCAAGTGGGCTGTCATAGGCTGGAGCGACAGTGTGCGTATAGAGCTCAAGCAGATGAAGAGCAAGGTGCGTTTCACCACCATTGCACCCTACTTCATCAATACAGGAATGTTCGACGGGGTCAAGTCGCGCATATTCCCTATCCTTAAGCCAGAGCCCACATCGCGCAAGATAATCAACGGTATCGAGAAGAACAGGAACTTCATGGGTATCCCTTTCGGTTACCACTTCATACGTTTCTGCCAGGCTATTTTGCCAACGTCGATTTTTGATTATATCTTTGGCGAGGTTGTAGGTATCTTCCACGCAATGGACCATTTCACAGGCCGTCAGAAAAAACAAGAATAATGAGCATAAGCAACACACCGATAGAAGAAATGAAAAGCATCATAGACGCGCAGCGCGACTATTTTGCAAGTAACGTGACACTTGACCGCAAGTTCCGCAAGGAGCAGCTGAAGAAGCTGCAACAGGCACTCCTCAAGTGGGAAAAGCCGCTTTGCGATGCACTCTGGGCCGACCTCCACAAGTCGGCAGAAGAGGCCATAATGACAGAACTCAGCATTGTCAGCGGTGAGATAAAGAACCATCTGTCGCACTTGCGCTGTTGGATGAAGAGCCGCAGGGTCTCTACCCCGCTCAAGATGATGCCGTCGTGCAGTCGCATAGTAAGTGAGCCACTCGGCTGCTCGCTTATAATGTCGCCCTGGAACTACCCGGTACAGCTGTTGCTGAATCCGTTGGTGGGCGCGATCTCGGCAGGCTGCACTGCAATCCTAAAGCCGTCACCTTATGTGCCCAACGTGTCGCGCGTCATTGAAGAGATGATAACCGCCACATTCGACAAGCGTTACGTGGCGGTCGTTCAAGGAAACCGCGAAGTGAATAAGGCATTGCTTGATGAGCGTTTCGATATAATTTTCTTCACCGGAAGTCCCGAGCTTGGCCGCAAGGTGATGGCTGCCGCAGCAAAGAACATCACCCCTGTGGTGCTTGAACTCGGCGGCAAGAGCCCCTGTGTGGTCGATAAGGATGCAGACATTGAGGTAGCGGCACGACGCATAGCATGGGGCAAGACGCTCAACGCAGGACAGACCTGTATCGCCCCCGACTATCTGCTCATACACCGTAGCCGCGAGAAGGAGTTTGTGGAGGCGTTCCGCAAGGCACTAACCCGTCTGCATGGCAATGACATAAAGGCAAGCAGACACTATGTGCGTCTTGTCACCGACAAGGCTTTTGCACGCGTGAGCGGTTACCTCAAGGACGGCAAGGTTGTACATGGCGGCTCCACCGATGCCAAAGAACGTTACATTGATCCTACGCTCCTAACCGACGTAAGTCCCGACTCGCCTGTGATGCAGGAAGAGATTTTCGGCCCGGTGCTGCCTATGATTCCTTTCGACGACAGAAAAGAGGCACTTGATTTCATACGCAAGAGGGAGAAACCGCTTGCGCTCTACTACTTCGGCAAGGTTAAGGACGGCAAAGAGTTCATACGTCTTACATCGGCTGGAGGCTCGTGCATCAATGACACAATCATGCACATTGCCAACGAGAACATCCCATTCGGTGGCGTAGGCAATTCCGGTATGGGACACTACCACGGTAAGCTAAGTTTCGAAGCGTTTTCGCACCAGCGTTCTGTGGTGACAACAACCACCCTGCTCGACCTGCCCTTCCGTTATATGCCGTACAAGATGTTCGGTTTGGTGAAAAAACTGCTTTAAAACAATCTTATTTTTCATATTGTTCAAGATTTTTTTATAAATTTGAACAATTTTAGAGGCTGCCCTCGAAAGGGTGGCTTTCTGATTATGCCTGCTTGCATAAAAACAAACACAATAAATCCCTATGAAAGAACACTTGTTAAGCCTTGACACGCTCAACATCAATCTGTGCTCAGGCGAAATGGTTATCGTAAACCTCATTCTTGCATTTGTAATGTTCGGTGTCGCATTGAGCATCAGAATGTCGACATTCAAGAGTATCTTCAAAAAACCGAAATCTGTAATTTTAGGTCTGCTGTTGCAGTGGATAGCCTTGCCTGCACTCACCTGCCTCATTGCCATTGTGCTCAACCCGTTCATCACCCCGATGGTGGCATTGGGCATGATTCTTGTGGCTTCGTGCCCGGGCGGCAACATCTCGAACTTCCTCTCGTCGCTTTCAAAGGGAAATGTAGAGCTTTCGGTGTCAATGACAGCAATATCAACCCTCTTTGCTTCTGTAATCACTCCTTTGAACTTCTGGTTCTGGGGTACACACTACTGCCGTTTCGCATCAATACGCAACGATATCCCTACACTCGACATCCCGTTTGCCGAGATGTTGTCACAGATTATCCTCATCTTGGGTATTCCCATTGTATTGGGTCTTTTCTTCTCGCACAAATTCCCCAATGCAGCAAAAAAGATAATAAAGCCTACACAGATATTCTCGATCATCTTCTTCGTTGCCATGGTAGTCGTGTCAATGACTCAGGTCCTTTCGGGCTTTGAGCAGCGTTGGGAGGTTTATGCTGCTATCCTGTGCGCATTGGTGATTGTGGTCATACATAATGCAGTTGCATTGACAGCAGGTTTCTGGGGTGGTAAGTTGGCAAAGGCACCATACAAGGATTGCCGCACCCTTGCCATCGAGATTGGCATACAGAACTCGGGCCTTGCCCTGGCATTGCTGTTCAACCCTGCCATCTTCTCGCCAAACCTGTGGGGAAGCAATGGCGGTATGGTTATTGTTGCGGCCCTTTGGGGTATATGGCACATCATCGCAGGTTTGACAGTAGCATCTTATTTCCGTCGTTCAAAAGCATAAAGGATTATGGCAAAAAGAAGAAAAATCCAGGACAATGACTGGAGATACGATATCCTTCACAGCATTGTATCCTTTACTTTGAAGGCTTCGTACCGCACTATCACATACACAGGAATGGAGCGTATTCCACAGGACGGCGCTGTCATCTTTGCACCCAACCACAGCGGTGCGCTGTTGGATGCCTTGGTAGTAGTTGCAATGGACAGTAAGCCGAAGGTGTTCCTTGCACGTGCCGACATCTTCAAGAACCCCAATATGGCAAAGATGTTCAACTTCTTCAAGATGATGCCTATCATGCGTATGCGCGACGGTATCGAGGAGGTGAAGAAGAACAACAGGACAATCGAGGTATCGGCCGACGTCCTCAAGGACAGAGTCCCCTTGTGCATCTTCCCAGAGGGAACACACCAGACAAAATACTCCATGCTGCCACTCTCAAAGGGCATATTCCGCATTGCATTGCAGGCAAAGGAGCTCCTTGGTGACACACCGCTGTATATTGTCCCTATGGGTATAAGATACGGCAACTTCTTCCGTTTCCGTTCATCGGTACGCGTGCAGGTGGGTAACCCGATAAACGTGGGGGAAATCATTGCCGAGAATGAAGACAAGACCCCTCAGGAGCAGATGAACATCATGCGCAAGCGTCTTGACGAGGGAATGAAAGAGAATATCCTTTATATCCCCAATGACGAGGAGTACGATGCTAAGAACGAGATATGCGCGGCTGTATCAGGCGAGCAGCTCAAAAAACATACGCCCGACGGCACCGAGCCACTCGTTGCTGTAAACAAAGAGGCAGCAAGGCGCATCGAAAGCCTCAAGGAGGAGAAGCCCGAGGTTGCACAACGCCTCATAGCATTGGGTAAAGAGGCATCGCAGATGCGCCGTAGAATGCAGATAAGCCTTGGCTCTGTTGCAAAGCAGCCTACATTGCTGTCCCAGACATTCAGGTTGTTGCTGTTGCTCGTCACACTTCCCTACACACTCATCGCAACTGTGCTGACACTGCCATTGGCAGCTGTAAGCACCATGTTGACAAAGAAGTTCAAGGACCTCGCATTCCATAACTCGGTACGTTTCGTGCTGTTGCTTGTGCTTTGGCCGTTGCTTATGATAATATATGCGATAATCGCTTTTGTATCAATGCCTATACAGTGGGCCTTGTGTGCAATTTTGGCGATATTCCCCTCACCGGCAGTGGCACAGGACACCTACAGGGCCGTGCGTATGATGGTATCCGACTTCAAGCTGTGGCGTTGCAAGCCACTGAAGGCAAAATATGATGAAATAAGAAACATTTTCTTTAATTAATAGCAATATTATGAAAAGACACATTTTTACACTCGTTTGCGCGCTGTTTGCATCGGCAAGCCTCTTTGCCCAGAGCGGCAACGGCACCGCCGGTGACCAGAACAACAAGAAAGACATTGTCAAGACAGGATTCAATTTCGGTCCGCTGCCCGTGGTGGCATTCGATGCCGACAAGGGCCTGCAGCTCGGTGCTTTGCTGAACATCTATGACTTTGGCGACGGCAGCCTGTATCCCAACACACGTCAGAAGCTCTATCTTGAGGCATCGTTCTTTACCAAGGGCTCACAGCTGTTTGTCATCTCGTACGACAACAAGTTCCTCATCCCGGGTGTACGCTGGTCAACGACAGCCGCGCTCACCAATGAGCAGGCGATGGACTTCTACGGTTTCAACGGTTATGTCTCATACTACGACCACCAGATGGTTAAGCTCGGTAACGACGACGGCGACAAGCTGCATTACATCTACACACCGAAGTACCGTTTCAACCGCCAGAACTTCAACTTCAAGACCGACTTCACCGGCAACCTCTGGGACAACAAACTCTTCTGGGAGGCAGGTTACCACCTGAACAATGTGGAGGCAGGTTACAAGGACCGTCAGGCACTCGACCTTGACAAGATAAACAAAGGCAAGGACGATTACAAGAAATACCCCGAGACAGACCCTACACTATTCGACCTCTATCGCCGTTGGGGCATCATCCCAGAGGACGAGGCATGGGGCGGCTTCAGCAGCGCGTTGCGTTTAGGCTTGATGTACGACACCCGTGACAAGGAAGGCGCACCCGCCGAGGGTATCTGGGCCGAGGCACACGTCACACTCGCACCCAAGTGGCTGGGAACGACACACCCATACTACCGCTATTCAGCGACATTCCGTCACTACCTTCCCATCATCAAGAACGACGTGCTCACCTTCGCCTACCGTCTTAACTACGAGGGTACATTCGGCAATAGCGCACCATATTATATGCTGCCATTCATCACAACCATGGGCTCCACATACGACCGCGACGGCATGGGCGGCTACCGCACCGTGCGAGGCATCATGCGCGACCGCGTGCAGGGCCTTGACATGGCAACATACAACATCGAGCTGCGCTGGCGCTTCGTCAACCTGAGCCTGTGGAACCAGAACATCGCGTTCGGTCTCAACGTCTTCAGCGACGGTACAATGGTCACAAAGAACTACGACATGTCATTCCGCGGCGCCGAGGAGCATCGTGCGGAATATGAAGAGTACATGGCAAAGTCAGGCCTCTCAAACGACCGCCCGCACATCACCGTGGGTGCCGGCCTGCGCTTCATCATGAACCAGAACTTCATCGTAGCCTTCGAGTACGGCTTGCCTATAAGCAAGTTCAGCAGCGACAAGGCCATCAAGAAACAGGACGGCAACGGCGCCTTCTACATCAATACAGGATTCCTGTTCTAAAATGTTTTTATACAGTTAGGGCACCTCTCAAGGGTGCCCTAATTTTGTGTAACGTGTAATGTGTATTGTATAACGTGTAACGTTTAGTGATGTAGGAGCGGTAAAACTCCTCCCTCCTTCGGACACCTCTTCTATTGTAAACATAGGAGGAGTAAGACTTGAAACAAGAGTCGGTCTTGGAATAATGACATTTAAAATAACATGATTTAGAGCTCCTCATGCGAAGAGGAGCTCCCCGCAGGGGGGGAGAAAAACGTTATTTTCCATTTTCGTTCCTGCTTTTATAAAAAATCACTGTTTGTTATGGCTAATCGTAGCAAGAACAGTATTCATCCAACACACTCGTTTGACATTGTTGTAGGCCCAGTTGCTGACGACACAATTGCAACGCTTTTCCGTAACTTCGACGATGGTATTATTGATCAGCCTATGCTTGTGAATGGTTTACGTTACAAGAAAATATCTTCGCAGTATTTTTTTCACTCGGCTGATGCCATAAAATACCTTAAGAAAATATGAATAAGAGAGTGCAATTCCTTATAGAAGGAATAACAAAAGATATTATCATTTATCTAATGGATGATGAGGGTTATGACTTGACTGAGGCTCTTAGCATTTTCCATAATTCCGAGACTTTTGCCAAACTTTCGGATGAGGATACAGGGCTGTATATCGAAAGTTCTGCTTATGTATATGAGATTTTGAAAAGTGAACTCAAATACGGGAAAATACAATAGCAGTAAGATATATAATCAAACAGAAATCCCCAAGCTTGCAGGCTTGGGGATATTGTTTAATCAACATTATTCTCTTGTTAATCCTCTATTCTCTCCAGTTTCACTGTGAAGTGTCTCATCAGTTCTGTCTCCCAAACGATGCGGACGCCGTGGCGGATGGTGTCGCGACGGTCGTATACGTTCTTGAGGGCTGCGGCAATCACGTCCATGTGGTTGTTGGTATATACGCGGCGGGCGATGCACAGACGTAACAAGTCGAGGCCTCCGAAGCGGTTCTCGCGTGTGACGGGGTCTCTGTCGGCAAGGATGTAGCCGATCTCGCAACCGCGGACACCGGCCTCAAGATAAAGCTCTATGGCGAGCGTCTGTGCAGGGAACTCTTCCTTTGGTACGTTTGAGAGTACCATGTCTGCATCGACAAAGAGTGCATGACCGCCTACAGGACGCTGGTAAGGGATGCCATATTCGTCTAACTTTGCTGCAAGGTACTGAACCTGACGGATGCGTGTCTCGATGTTGTCAAGCTCGGTGTTCTCATCAAGACCTACTGCCAATGCTGCCATGTCACGGCCGTTCATGCCACCGTATGTGAGGTAGCCCTCAAAAGGAATACAATATTTCTTTGCGCCCTCGAACCAATCCTCGTGACGGGTAGCGATGAAACCGCCCATGTTCACGATACCGTCTTTCTTGGCACTCATTGTCATACCGTCGGCAAGTGAATATAACTCCTTAACAATCTCCTTGATGGTCTTGTCGGCATAACCCTCTTCGCGTGTCTTGATGAAATATGCGTTCTCGACAAAGCGTGCAGAGTCATAGATGACGCGCTTGCCGTACTTGTCGGCAATGGCACGTACCTCGCGCAGGTTCTGCATTGAAACGGGCTGTCCGCCGGCTGTGTTGTTGGTGATGGTGACAATGATGAACGGAACCTTGTCGGCATGCTCGGCAAGAGCTTTCTCCAGCTTCTTAGGGTCTACGTTGCCCTTGAAAGGAACCTCGAGCTGTGTGTCCTTTGCCTCGTCTACTGTGCAGTCCAACGCTGTGGCCTTGCGGCTCTCGATATGTCCTTTGGTGGTGTCGAAGTGTGAGTTGCCGGGGACAATGTCGCCGCTCTTCACAAGGTAGCTGAAGAGCACATTCTCGGCTGCTCTACCCTGGTGTGTGGGGATTACATACTCAAAGCCGGTGAGGCGTGTGATAGTGTCCTTCAACTGGAAGAATGATGATGAACCGGCATAGCTCTCGTCACCCATCATCAGGGCAGCCCACTGACGGTCGCTCATGGCGCCTGTTCCCGAGTCGGTGAGGCAATCGATATATACCTGCTCCGATTTCAACTGGAAGAGGTTGTAGTTGGCCTCTTTCATCCATTTCTCTCTCTCTTCGCGTGTGCTTTTCTTGATGGGTTCAACCATCTTGATTCTCCAAGATTCTGCAAAAGGTAATTCCATAGTATTTATATTAGTTATAAGTTAATCTTCAAGGCAAAATTAACCATATTCCCCAAAGAACTGCAACGATTCGAGGGAAAAATGTATCAAAACAGAAAAACGGGCTGAAATTTTGTCATTTGCTTAACCCCATCGCAATGCAACACAAATAGAGTTCCATCCCTCTATGGAATGGAACTCTATTTCTATGCTAATATAAGCACCTACATTCATTTGAGGTGAGGTGTCGACTTGCCGATGGAGGGAAAAAGTTTCTCCTGAATAACAGCGGGTAACCAAAAATCAAACGGGTTACCCACTTTTGTCATGAGGTTAAATATAAAAAGTTATTTTTAGACATGAAGAAACTTTTTTAGACCGACCTCTTTGCTTATACCCATTTGCAAAGAATTACAATCCTATATCCTTTAACCTAAGTTCAACAAACTCTATCAGCAGTTTTTCATTCCGGCTATTCAACAACTCTTCAATAGTATATCCCTTGTAGTTCTCATAAATGGATATTCTCACTACTGGCACTCCGGTAATCACAGATGTAACATCTTTAATAAAATCATAGAAAGCTCTTTGTTTCCATCTTGTACGGCTAACCGATGAAAACTCACCATCGACTTGAGATGCACCAAACTGTTTCTCGGTAGAATCATTTTTGGCATATTTCCCATAAGTCAGACATTTGTTTTCAAAACCATTGCATAAGTTTCTGTAGCTCGTGACACACAAATTATTGTTGCCGGCATATATTCTTGAATCAAGAGTAGAAAGCCTGTAACGGTTAAAGTGGTTTTCCTCATCAAGTTCTATAATAAAGTTGGGAGTGTCAACATCATATGCTCCAACATTAACCGGTGCTTTAGGCAATAAGCCTCCTAGTTTCCTGTAAACATACATTATTTCATCGTAATAACACGATGCCATCAGTTCCGTTTCGGACAACCTGCAATGCATGCCCACTCCATAATGTGAGGCGCACACTTCCTGAAGAAAATTCTGTTTTTTTGCCATAACAAATCTATCAGCAAAGTCTTACTTCTTCAAGAAACAGGTCTTTAGCACAATGCTGCTGCCGTCGATTTTGCAATCGACCTCCTCGGGGTTCTCGGTGAGGCGGATGCTCTTTACCTTTGTCCCGCGCTTGATTACCATCGATGAGCCTTTCACTTTAAGGTCTTTTATCACCGTCACTGCATCGCCGTCGAACAGCAGGGCACCGTTGCTGTCCTTTGCCCGATCGGCAGCCTCTTCTGCTGTGTCATCTGCACTGAACTCATGGGCACAATCGGGCACACATAGAGCATACCGTCGAAATATGTGTATTCACTGTTAGACTTGGGGCATTTTGGAATGTCTGTCATTTTTATGTTTTGTTTTAAAGGTTTATGCGAAGATAAGAAATATTATTTAAGAACGCATTGAGGTCCCGGAATATCTCCCGGGACCTCAATGAATGATTATTTATTCTTTTCATTTACTTGAACTCGTCCCAGCTCTTGACCGGAAGCTCATTGACGTCGATATTGCAGAAGGCATTGATGAATGCGCTTGCAAGGCGAGCGTTGGTGATGAGCGGGGTGTTATGGTCGATAGCTGCACGGCGGATGCGGTATCCGTTTGTGAGCTCACGCTTGGTGTGGTTCTTCGGGATGTTGATGATGAGGTCGAAACGGTGGTCGGCAATCATCTGCATCACATTGTTCTCGGCTGTAGGATTCTCATCTGGCCACATTACCGGTGTTGCCTTGATTCCGTTCTCGTTCAGGAACTTGGCTGTACCCAATGTAGCATAGATATTGTAACCCTTCTTCTGCAGCACTGCTGATGGCTCAAGCAGGTCGGCCTTTGACTTTGCAGCACCAGAAGAGAGCATTACATTCTTCTTGGGAACGCTGTAGCCTACTGCTATCATAGCATTGAGAAGTGCCTCGTCGAAGTCGTCACCGATGCAGCCTACCTCACCTGTTGATGACATATCAACGCCCAAAACCGGGTCGGCCTGATGCAGACGGCTGAATGAGAACTGTGATGCCTTGACACCAATCCAGTCAATATCGAATGCCGACTTGTCGGGCTGGCTGTAAGGAGCATCGAGCATGATGCGTGTAGCAGTCTCGATGAAGTTGCGCTTGAGCACCTTTGAAACGAATGGGAACGAACGTGAAGCACGCAGGTTACACTCGATTACCTTAACCTCGTTGTTCTTTGCAAGGAACTGGATGTTGAAAGGACCAGAGATGTTGAGCTCTTTTGCGATGCGACGGCTGATTTTCTTGATGCGGCGTGCAGTCTCGAAGTATATCTTCTGTGCAGGGAACACAAGTGTTGCGTCACCGGAGTGTACTCCGGCAAACTCAACGTGCTCCGAGATTGCATACTCCACTACCTCACCATTCTGTGCCACAGCGTCAAACTCAATCTCCTTGGTCTCCATCATGAACTGTGAAACCACAACAGGGAACTCCTTTGAAACGTCGGCTGCCATCTTGAGGAACTCATAAAGTTCTTCCTCGTTGTAGCAAACGTTCATGGCTGCACCTGAAAGCACGTATGAAGGACGTACAAGTACAGGATAGCCCACTTTGTCTACAAACTCCTTCATGTCGTCGAGGCTTGTAAGCTCCTTCCATGCAGGCTGGTCAATACCGAGCTGGTCGAGCATTGCCGAGAATTTGTGACGGTTCTCTGCACGGTCGATTGAGAGAGGTGATGTACCCAGGATGGGCACTGCCTGACGGTGAAGCTTCATTGCGAGGTTGTTAGGAATCTGTCCACCAACCGATACAATCACACCACCAGGATGCTCAAGGTCGATAACGTCGAGCACGCGCTCCAGTGAAAGCTCGTCAAAGTAGAGACGGTCGCACATGTCGTAGTCGGTAGATACAGTCTCGGGGTTGTAGTTGATCATTATTGACTTGTAACCGAGCTTGCGGGCTGTCTGAACGGCGTTCACTGAGCACCAGTCGAACTCAACCGATGAACCGATGCGGTATGCACCAGAGCCGAGCACTACTACTGACTTGTCGGTATGGTAGTAGTTTACGTCGTAACCCTTTGCACCGTATGTCATATAAAGGTAGTTTGTCAGGTCGGGATGCTCCGAAGCGACTGTGTTGATGCGCTTTACAGCCGGTAGGATGCCGAGTTCCTTACGACGTGCACGCACTGCAAGGTTACCGGTCTCCATGTTCTTCTCATCCTTGAGAACGAAACGTGAAATCTGGAAGTCGGAGAAACCGAGCTCCTTTGCACGGCGCAGAACCTCTTCGGGAAGCTCTTCAAGGGTGTTGTAGCCCTCAAGCACGTGCTTGTAGTCAACTATATTCTTGAGTTTGCCAATGAACCATGGGTCAATCTTTGTAAGCTCGCTTATGCGCTCAACCGTATAGCCCTCCTCAAGAGCCGAAGCGATAGAGAATACGCGCATATCTGTCGGGTTGGCAAGCTCCTCGTCAAGGTTGTCGAAGTGTGTGTGCTCGTTGCCCACGAAACCGTGCATACCCTGACCAATCATGCGGAGACCTTTCTGGATAACCTCCTCGAAACTGCGGCCGATAGACATGATTTCACCTACAGACTTCATGCTTGAACCGATCTGACGAGAAACACCCGCGAACTTTGTCAAGTCCCAACGAGGAATCTTACAGATGAGGTAGTCAAGGTCGGGAGCCTTGTATGCGCTGTTGGGTGTACCCATCTCGCCAATCTCGTCAAGAGTGTAGCCGAGAGCAATCTTTGCTGCCACGAATGCGAGAGGATAACCTGTAGCCTTTGAAGCAAGGGCTGAAGAACGGCTCAGACGGGCATTCACCTCAATTACGCGGTAGTCATTTGTCTCGGCGTTGAATGCGTACTGGATATTACACTCACCGACAATGCCCAGGTGACGTATAGCCTTTACTGATATCTCCTGCATGAACTTCACCTGCTCTGGTGTGAGTGAACAGGTAGGAGCTACAACGATTGACTCACCGGTGTGGATGCCGAGCGGGTCAAAGTTCTCCATGCTTGCCACTGTGAAGCAGTGGTCGTTGGCGTCGCGGATAACCTCGAATTCAATCTCCTTCCAACCCTTGAGAGACTCCTCGACAAGAATCTGGTTAGAGAAAGTGAAGGCACTCTCCGCCAGCTCCTTGAAACTCTCTTCGTCCTTGCAGATACCGCTGCCGAGGCCACCGAGAGCGTAAGCCGAACGTACCATTACCGGGAAACCGATGCGGTGGGCTGCAGCCAACGCATCCTCCATGCTCTCCACTGCCTGACTCACCGGAGTCTTCATTGGAATCTCGTCGAGTTTCTTTACAAAGAGGTCACGGTCCTCGGTATACATGATAGCCTCTACAGAGGTACCAAGTACCTTGACACCGTACTTCTCAAGGATACCTTTCTGGTAAAGCTCGGTACCGCAGTTGAGTGCAGTCTGGCCACCGAAGGCAAGCAGGATGCCGTCAGGACGCTCCTTCTTGATAATCTCTTCAACATTGTGGATGTCTACAGGAAGGAAATACACCTTGTCGGCAATACCTTCCGAAGTCTGGATGGTAGCGACATTAGGATTGATAAGCACTGACTGGATGCCCTCCTCGCGGAGTGCTTTAAGTGCCTGTGAACCTGAATAGTCAAACTCTCCTGCCTGGCCGATGCGCAGGGCACCTGAACCGAGCAATAACACCTTTTTCAGTTTTTCTTTCATGATTTTATGTTTGTTGTTACTTATTTGTACTTTATTTATAAAGGTATTTCTCGTAATGGTATACAAAAGCCTCGTTTACCAAGCGGTTACCACCCGGTGTAGGATAGATACCGCTGAAGTACCAGTCGCCCAAGTGGTTTGGGCAAGCTGCGTGCAGGCCGCTCAGGCTTTGGAACACAAGCTCAAGGTCGGCATTGAGGTCAACGGGCTTCAGCAGATCGGCAATCTTTCTTGAGATTTCATCCGCTGAGAAAGGACGGTAGATCGCACGCGTGCAGTTAACCTGCTCGGCATCGGGCTTCTTCAGCTCCTCAAGGCAGGCACGGTATGTCTCGTCTATGAGCGAGCGCTTTCCGTTCTCGTAAAGCAGTTCAAGGGCAGCCTTGAAGGCCACAAAATGGTCGAACTTCTCCATATCGATTCCGTAGTAGTCCGGGTAACGTATCTGTGGGCTTGAAGATACGACAATAATCTTCTTGGGCTCCAGACGGTCCAGGATTTTCAAGATACTCTGCTTGAGAGTTGTTCCACGCACAATACTGTCGTCAATTACAACAAGGTTGTCAACCTTTGGTTTTATTGTTCCGTATGTAATGTCATAGACGTGTGCCGCAAGGTCATTGCGCTTGTCACTTGTCGAGATGAATGTACGCATCTTGATATCCTTGTTGGCAACTTTCTCCTGACGAACTTTCTTTGTAACGATAGTCTTCATCTCCTCGGCAGTAAGTTCTTTACCCGATGTAAGCTCCTTTACTTTCCATTCGTCAAGATACTCCTCCATACCCTCTACCATTCCATAGAATGCCATTTCGGCTGTGTTTGGAATGAAAGAGAATACAGTATTGTCGAGGTCATAGTCAATAGCCTTGAGAATCTGCTCCTTGAGGTTTGCACCCAACTGCTTTCTCTCCTTGTAAATATCGCCGTCATTTCCACGGCTGAAGTATATTCTCTCAAAAGAGCAAGGAAGGAGCGCTTTCTGTTGTATGATGATTTCACGGCGCAACTCACCGCGCTTGTTCATTATGAGCGCCTCACCAGGGAGCATCTCAATCACATCGTCCGAATTAAGGTTCATTGCTGTCTGCAATGCAGCACGCTCACTTGCAACAAGGAATATCTCGTCGTTCGCATACCAGTAGGCCGTGCGCACACCCCATGGGTCACGCATCGCGAACATTTCACCGCTGCCTGTAACACCGCAGAACACATAACCGCCATCGAGCATCGGAGTTGAAGTGCGCAAGACATTGGCGATGTCCATACGTTCCTCTATGGTGTTTGTTATATCCATTCCCTGAAGACCCTCGGCCTCGCAATCCTTGAATATACGCTCCACCTCGCGGTCAAGACGGTGCCCCATGAGTTCAAGCATGATGTATGTATCGGCATGCACACGCGGGTGCTGACCGTGAGACACAAGCTCGTGGAAAACATCATCAACATTGGTGATGTGGAAGTTTCCGCACAAAGCAAGGTTCTTTGCTCTCCAGTTGTTGCGGCGCAGGAATGGATGCACATACTGCATTCCGGTCTTTCCTGTTGCCGAGTAACGCAGGTGACCCATATAAAGCTCACCGGCAAAGCCAAAGTGACGATATGCGTAGTTGGCATTGTTCCTCATCTCCTTCGGATGTGAAGCAATGCTCCTGTTTGCCATTTCAAATACCTCGGAAATTGCGCCTGTCCCCTCTGCTCTCTCACGATACATATAATCCTCTCCAGGAGAAGCTTTCATCTTGACACAAGCAATACCCGCACCCTGCTGGCCACGGTTATACTGTTTGTTCATCAAAAGGAACAGCTTGTTCATTCCATACGCCCATGTGCCGTACTTTTCCTGATAATAGTTCAACGGCTTACGCAGACGAATCATCGCAACACCACATTCGTGTAATAGAGGTTCCATAAAAAACAAATAATTTCCGCTAATATACAAAAAAAAGTCGTCTCATAAAGAAACGACTATATAAAAGTATAAAAAAAGTAATCATATCAACAGAAAACAAGGGAGCAGAAGCAGCAACGGAGCATCTTTCAGACTCCGCCGGCATAAAATTCTTGTTCTCCCTGAATTCCATAATTCTATTTTTACCATGCAAAGATAGTGAAAATTCCGTACACGCGCGTAAAGGCAGAAAGTTTTTTTGAAGAAAAATAACAGCCGTCCAACAAAATACACCCCACAAGAGACTTGCTCCTGTGGGGTGTATTTTTAACCTGCGACAGATTATCCCTTGTAATTCTTATGGAACTCCACCACTGCCTCAATTCCCTTGCGGAATATGTCAAGGTTGAAGTTTTCGTTGGGAGAGTGGATTGCATCGCTCTCGAGGCCGAAGCCCATGAGGATTGTCTTTACGCCGAGAATCTTCTCGAAGTCGCTGATGATGGGGATACTTCCGCCACGTCGCACGGCAAGAGGTTTCTTTCCGAAAGCCTTTTCAAAGCCCGCCTCGGCAGCCTTGTATGCAGGCAAGGTAATTGGACATACATATCCCTGGCCACCATGCATTGGAGTGATCTTCACCTTTACGCAGTCTGGCGCAAGCGAAGTGAAGTAATCCACGAACATCTGAGAAATCTTGGTGTGGTCCTGATGAGCCACCAGACGGCACGACATCTTTGCATATGCCTTTGAAGGAAGCACAGTCTTGCTACCCTCGCCTGTGTAACCACCCCAGATACCGCATACATCGAATGAAGGACGGCAACTGTTGCGCTCAAGGGTTGAGTAACCCTTCTCGCCACGCAGGGCATTCACATCTATAGCAGCCTTGTATCTCTCCTCGTCAAAAGGTATCGATGCAAGCATGTCACGTTCCTCCTTTGACAGCTCCTCTACATCATCATAGAAACCTGGAATCGTTATACGCCCATCGGCATCTGTCATCTTTGCAATCATCTCGCAGAGCACGTTGATGGGGTTTGCGACAGCACCGCCGAAGTGGCCTGAATGCAGGTCGCGGTTAGGACCAGTAACCTCAACCTCCCAATACGCAAGGCCACGCAGGCCCGTAGTGAGCGAAGGTAACTCCGCTCCCAGCATGCTTGTGTCGCTTACAAGAATGATATCAGCCTTGAGCAGTTCCTTGTTCTCCTTAAGGAACGCATTGAGGCTCGGCGAGCCAATCTCCTCCTCGCCCTCGAAGATAAACTTTACATTATGTTTCAGAAGACCATTCTTTACAACATACTCGAAAGCCTTAACCTGAATCATAGCCTGACCCTTGTCATCATCAGCGCCACGTGCCCAGATTCTGCCGTCCTTCACCACCATTTCAAACGGGTTGCTGTTCCACAGTTCAAGCGGCTCGGCAGGCATAACGTCGTAGTGTGAATATATGAGCACTGTAGGTGCCGACGGGTCAACGAGTTTTTCCGCATAGACAAGCGGGTTGCCGTTAGAAGGCATTATCTCTGCCTTATCGACCCCAGCCTCAAGCAGAAGTTCCTTCCACCTTTCGGCACAAGCGGCGATGTCAGCCTTGTGTTCAGCCTTTGCGCTTATACTGGGAATACGTATCAACGACTCCAACTCGCTCAAGAAACGCTCTTCGTTCTCTTGGATATATTTCTTTACTTCCATATTGTTGTTAGTTTTATTCAGTACTTTGGCGAAGATAGTAAAAATACCGAAACTGAAGCAAACTTTGCTGAACTTTTCAAAAAAGCAGACTCCACATTTTGATATTTTCGCCATTTACACTATCTTCGCAAGCGAAAATCCTATTGCCGAATCCGAGGATTTTATATTTTGTTGGTGATCCAACTGTTTTGCCGAATTAGCTCAGCTGTTAGAGCAACTCATTCGTCCAAAGATGAACAAGGTGTAGCTCTGGGGCGAGGATTTTATATTTTGTTGGTGATTTACAACTATTTTGCCGAATATGTTTTGTTGGTGATCCAACTATTTTGCCGAATTAGCTCAGTTGGTAGAGCAACTCATTCGTCCAAAGATGAACAAGGTATAGCTCTGGGGCAAGGATTTTATATTTTGTTGGTGATTTTCCAACTAAAGTTTTGCCGAATCAGTTCGGCTGTTAGAGCAACTCATTCGTCCAAAGATGAACAAGGCGTAGGTTTGGAGCAAGGATTTTATGTTTTGTTGGTGATTTACAACTATTTTGCCGAATTAGCTCAGTTGGTAGAGCAACTCATTCGTAATGAGTAGGTCTGGGGTTCGAGTCCCCAACTCGGCTCAAGAGGGTAACCCAAAAGAAAAATGGGTTACCCTCTTTGGTAGAGAGGTTGGACAAAAAGAGCTATTTTTAGGGCAAGTGTAACAACAAAAGAGCCTTTTTAGTCAGCCTCTCGTTTATAAACAGGTAAAAGATGTCAAACAGCTATTTTCAATTCAAACAGTTCACGATTGAACAGAGCGGATGCGCGATGAAAGTGGGTACTGACGGTTGCCTTTTGGGAGGCTGGTTCGATACGTCGTGCAGTAAGCGCATACTTGATATTGGCTGTGGCACCGGGCTCATAAGCATTATGGCAGCGCAGCGATGCGACGCTGATATCACAGGAGTGGAAATAGACAAAGCGGCGTCGGAGCAAGCGCGTACAAATGTCGACAACAGCCCCTGGAGCGACCGCATATCGATATTAAACACCGACATCCTTTTGTATTCGCCTGAACAGCCGTTCGACACCATTGTGTGCAATCCACCCTATTTTGTAAACAGCCTGAAATGCGGTACCGAATCACGAACGCTCGCACGCCATAGCGACACTCTCAACTGCACGAGTTTCTTTAAAAAAGCCATCTCTCTGCTTGCCGATGGAGGAAGAATTTCAATCGTAATCCCGTGCGACATTCTTGACGAATGGAAAGATGCGGCCGCAATCAACGGTTTTGCAAATTCAAGGCTTACATATATAAAGACCACCCCACGCAAAGCGCCAAAAAGAGTCCTTGTGGAATTCGTGCGTGCTTACACAGTGGAAACGATTGTCTCGACACTCGTTCTCGAAGACGAACCTGGGGTATACAGTAAGGAGGCGCAAGAAATCCTGCGCGACTTCTATCTAAAGATTGTGTAAATATTATTCAAAAAAGAAAATCGCATTGCGGTTTTATCTTACATTGCCCGCAACAACATCAAGGAATTGCCTATAAAGAGGTAGAGGCTTGCATGTCCCGTTCCACCCCGGAGCTGCAAGAACGTTTATTCCTGCCGGCACCGTCTCGATATACAACTCCGCCTCCATCTCGCATGGTTCGCCATCAAAATGGGCCGGTCCCGCTTTTTCACGGATTATCCTCACCCACTCCGCATTGAAAGTCTTTGTATAACCGCTTGTGCTGAGGTTGTTGCTGAAAAGCTGGGTCACAACAGCAGGTACGTCAAGCGGAGTAAAAGGATGCATCACCGAGATTGTCAACTGACTGTCGCGCATTGATGCAAAAGGAGCTATATATGCATTGTTGCCATATTGGGATGCGTTTCCACATGCAATTACAAATGCCTTGATGCGCTTTTTTGAGTGACTTGTCTCAATGCTGTAGACCTCAGGTTTATATGTCACCCAATCTATAAGAGTCTTCTGGATGTAACTGAACATTCCGCGCTGGTTCCCTTTCGCGAAATCATTGCTTACCAAGGCATCAAATCCCACTCCGCAAGCACAGAAGAAAGGCCTGTTGTTTATCTTTCCGTAATCGATTCTTGTAGGAACCGCCTTGTTTATGAATTCAACTGCCTGTTTGGCTCCGAGTGGTATTCCCAAGTGTCGCGCAAAGCCATTGCCCGAACCGCAAGGAATAACACCCATAGCGGTGTTGGAATGAACAAGAGCCCTGCCGACTTCGTTCACGGTGCCATCACCGCCGACAGCTACAACGGCATCAACTCCTCGCTTTGCTGCAGCCGAGGCAAGTTCTGTGGCATGACCGGCATACTGGGTATATTCAACAGAGAAATCATAAACTTCTCTGTCAATATTTTTCTCAATAACCTGCAATACTTTTTTCTTCTTTTGCACGCCCGATTTCGGGTTTATGAGAAACAATATACTCTTTTTGCCTTCCACTGTTTTTATTATTACATGATTTTGTGTTGCAAAGTTAGCCAAAATAAACGAAATGAAAAAACATTTGCACGTTTCGTGTTCAGAAAACAAACAAGCAGGCAAGACAAAGGTTGAAGGATATGTTTATTTTATTTAAATAATAATATATTATTAAGAATAGTTTCGTAAATCCGACAAGAAATAGTATTTTTGTAAATTGTAACGGAACAAAGCCTTTTTGGGTGTTGTTTGGACTTTGCCATCAGGGCAATTTGTAACAGGAGGCACACTCAAAAAAACAAGAAATATATTGAGATAATGAGTAGAAAAAAGAGAGACAATGAGATTGAGATTGTCGGGGAGAACATTGAAGAGAGCGGATTCTCTTTGATAGCCGATTTTCAGGAAGGTGGATTCAAATACGAAGAGAATGAATTTACGGACATGAGGATACCTGTATTGCCATTGCGCAACATGGTGCTTTTCCCCACCACAGTGCTGCCGGTATCGGTCGGACGCGAATCATCGCTCAGGCTTATCAAGAAGCTTGAGAAAAGCAAGGGCACAATGGCTGTCGTGTGTCAGAAAGACCCTGCAACCGAGGATCCCGGACTGACAGACCTTTACCCGGTAGGTACCACAGCGAGAATCATACGCGTATTCGACATGCCGGACCACTCTACGACAGTCATCCTGCAGGGTTTGCAGAAGGTAGAGTTGAAAAGCATCGTCGGCACATCGCCGTACCTTGTAGGAGAGGTTGACAGCAAGAGTGAGCATCAGGATATCAACAACGACGAGTTCCGCTTGCTGTTGAAAAGTTGCCGTGACAGTGCATTGAAGATTTTCAAGTCATCCGAAGGCCTCCAGGAGGCAGCGTTCGCTGTAAAGAACATGGAAGACGGAATGCCATTGGTAAATTTCCTTTGTGCAAACATCAAGATGCCCGTCCGCGAAAAGATGGCACTTCTTGCCGAGAATTCCATCAGTGAGCGTGCATATCATCTGCTGACAGTCCTTGACCACGAGAAACAGCTTGCCGAGTTGCAGCAGAGGATACAGCAGAAGACACACAAGGACCTTGACCAACAGCAGCGCGAGTACTACCTGCAGCAGCAGATAAAGAATATCCAGGAGGAGCTGGGCGGAAGCATTCAGGACCAGGACAGCATGGAGCTCCGTAAAAAGGCAGAGCAGAAAAACTGGAACAGTGAAACAGCCGAGACATTCGAGAAGGAGCTTCTCAAACTTGAGCGCATCAATCCACAGAGCCCCGACTATCATGTACAGCTCAACTATCTGCAGCTTTTCGTGAGCCTTCCCTGGGGTGACCACACCGAGGACAATCTTGACATCAACAATGCACGCAAAATCCTCGACAGGGACCATTATGGACTTGAAAAGGTAAAAGAAAGAATACTGGAGCATCTTGCTGTCATAAAGATGCGCGGCGACCTCAAGTCGCCTATCATCTGTCTTTACGGACCTCCGGGAGTGGGTAAAACCTCACTCGGAAAGTCTATCGCCGAAGCCTTAAAGCGCAAATATGTACGTATGTCGCTTGGTGGTGTACATGACGAATCCGAAATCCGCGGTCATCGCAGGACATATATCGGTGCTATGCCGGGACGAATCCTGAAGAACCTTGTAAAGGCTGGTTCCGACAACCCTGTATTCATTCTTGACGAGATTGACAAGGTAGGTCAGGCCTCAATGCACGGCGACCCCTCATCGGCATTGCTCGAGGTTCTCGATCCGGAGCAGAACAACAGTTTCCACGACAACTTCCTCGACATTGACTACGACCTCTCAAACGTAATGTTCATTGCAACGGCCAACAACCTTGCAAGCATACCCGCTCCCCTGCTCGACCGCATGGAGCTCATTGAGGTCAGCGGTTACCTCACCGAGGAGAAGATTGAGATTGCAAAGCGCCACCTCATACCAAAGGAAAAAGAGGCAAATGGCGTCGGAAAGGAGAAAATCAATATAAACAAGGCCGCCATCGAACGCATCATAGAAGACTACACCCGCGAATCGGGAGTGCGTGCACTCGAGAAGAAGATCGGCAAGGTATTCCGTCGGCTCGCGTGCCAGAAGGCTACAACAGGTGAGTTCGAGATAACGACAGTGAAGCCCGGCGACCTAAACGGCTTGCTTGGTGTGAAGGAATTCTCACGTGACAAATATCAGGGTAACAATTACGCAGGAGTTGTCACAGGCCTTGCATGGACCGCTGTCGGCGGTGAGATTCTCTTCATTGAGACAAGCCTTAGCCGTGGCAAGGGAGAGAAACTGACATTGACCGGAAATCTCGGCGACGTGATGAAAGAGTCGGCAATGCTTGCATTGGAATACATCAAGGCACACGCTGCGGACTTTGATATCCCATACGAGATCTTCGAGAAGTGGAACATCCACTTGCACGTGCCGGAAGGCGCAATACCCAAGGACGGCCCATCGGCAGGCATCACAATGACAACAGCGCTTGTATCGGCACTCACACAGCGTAAGGTAAAGCCGAATATTGCCATGACCGGTGAGATAACACTCCGTGGTAAGGTATTGCCTGTGGGCGGAATCAAGGAGAAAATTCTTGCAGCAAAACGTGCCGGTATAACAGACATCATCATCTGCGAAGAGAACAGACGCAACATTGAGGCTATCCCCGAAGTTTACGTCAGCGGACTCACATTCCACTATGTGAACGATATCAAGGAGGTGATAGATACCGCACTCCTCAAGGAGAAAGTAAAGAACCCGATAAAACTGACAGAATAACGTGAAATTCAATCTATTGCATACAGACAGCGGCAGCAATGCCCGAGCAGGAGTGCTCTCAACCGACCATGGTGAGATAAAGACTCCCATCTTCATGCCTGTCGGCACAGTGGGCTCCGTAAAGGGTGTGCAGGTACCGCACCTCAAGGAAGATATCAAGGCACAGATAATCCTTGGCAATACATATCATCTATATTTGCGTCCGGGGCTTGACGTGTTGGAAAAGGCCGGAGGCCTGCACAAGTTCAACGCATGGGATCGCCCCATCCTCACCGATAGCGGCGGTTTCCAGGTATTCTCACTGAAAGATATACGCAAGATGAACGAGGAGGGCGTTGAGTTCCGCTCGCATATTGACGGTTCAAAGCACTTTTTCTCGCCCGAAAGGGTCATGGACATCGAGCGCAGTATAGGTGCCGACATTATCATGGCTTTTGACGAGTGTACCCCCGGTACAGCCGATTATGACTACGCAAAAAAGTCAATGGAAAGGACTCACCGTTGGCTCGACCGTTGCATGGGCCGGCTCTCGGAGACCGAACCGTTGTACGGCTACGAGCAACAGCTGTTCCCCATTGTGCAGGGATGTGTATATCCCGACTTGCGTCGTCAGTCGGCTGAATTCATAGCATCGAAGGGTGCTGCCGGAAACGCTATCGGCGGTCTTGCCGTGGGTGAACCTGCAGAGAAGATGTACGAGATGATAGAGGTTGTCAACGAGATTCTGCCCACCGACAAGCCACGTTACCTGATGGGTGTCGGTACTCCGGCAAATATCCTTGAGGGCATTGAACGCGGAGTGGATATGTTCGACTGCGTGATGCCTACACGCAACGGACGCAATGCAATGCTCTTCACGAAGCACGGCATAATGAACATGCGTAACGAGAAGTGGAAATATGACTATTCCCCCATTGAAGAAGACGGAGCTTCATTCGTGGACACACTCTACAGCAAGGCCTATCTGCGTCACCTTTTTGTGGCACAGGAGCTGTTGGCACTTGAAATTGCCTCAATACACAACCTCGCCTTCTACGTGTGGCTTACACAAGAGGCGCGAAAGCATATTCTTGCCGATGACTATGCACGTTGGAAAAAAGAGATGTTGGCAGAGGTGACACGCCGACTATGACAAACTTTAACGGCAGCAAAGCACAAACATAAAACCGACAAAATAAAAGCAGTTTGTAATGAAATGGCTTGACTACTTTAAACTCAAGAAACTTGACTGGTATATCATAAAGAAGTTCCTCGGAACATACTTCTTCTCCCTGGCACTAATCATTGTTGTCATTGTGGTGTTCGACTACAATGAAAAGATTGACAAGTTCACCACCTCCAATGCCACGACAAGCGAGATCATCTTCGACTACTACCTGAACCTTGCGCCCTATTATGCAAACACGTTCAGCGCGTTGTTTGTCTTCATTTCGGTAATCTACTTTACATCCAAGCTTGCCGATAACTCCGAGATAATCGCGATGTTCGCATCCGGAGTCAGTTTCAGGCGTCTCATGAAGCCATATATGGTTTCTGCCGGAATCATTGCACTGATGACCTTTGTGTTGAGTGCATATATAATTCCCAGGGGTAACGAGACAAGGCTGGCATTCGAGCAGGAACATAACAGGAAAAAGAAGGTAGAGACGGCAAGCAACATACAGATAAAGCTTGACGAGAATACCATTGCATACATGGAACGCTACGAGAGCCGAAACAATATGGGTTGGCGTTTCTCGCTCGATGAATTTGAGGGAAAGAAGCTGGTGTCTCGCCTGACGGCCAACAACATTGCATATAATCCGGACAAACCGGGCGTGTGGACAGCACGCCGTTGGGTCATCAGGGAGCTCAAGGACGACAAGGAGTACATAAGGTCAAGCAACAAGGAACCGCTTGACACAGTGATACCACTCGACCCCGCCGACTTCCTTATTTCAGAGGGAGAGCAGGAGACCATGACAAGTCCCGAACTGAGCGCATATATCGACAAGCAGAAGGCTCGTGGAATGGACAACCTCAAGACCTTTGAGGTTGAGTACCACAAGCGAATAGCCATGTCGTTTGCGGCCTTTATCCTTACGATAATAGGAGCCTCGCTCTCATCAAGAAAAAGAAAGGGAGGAATGGGATTGTCACTCGGAATAGGCCTCGGCCTCAGTTTCTCCTACATAATGTTCCAGACAGTATCATCAGCATTTGCCGAGCAGATGCCTGTGGTCCTTGCAGTCTGGATACCTAATATTCTGTACACATTCATCGCGATATATCTCTATCGCAAAGCACCAAGATAGTATAACATGTATTTTGACGAATTTGATTTTGAAGATGAAGTGCTTGATGCACTCGACGCCATGCGTTTCGAGAAATGTACCCCCATCCAGGAGCAGACTCTGCAACCGCTGATGGAGGGTCGTGATCTCATAGGCGTGGCACAGACAGGAACAGGAAAGACTGCAGCCTATCTGTTGCCCGTACTCAACAAGCTGTGCCGCGGCGGCTACCCCGAGGATGCCATCAATTGTGTTGTAATGGCACCCACACGTGAGCTTGCGCAACAGATTGACCGTCAGCTCGAGGGTTTCACATATTTCATGAACGTATCGAGCGTGGCAGTATATGGCGGCAACGACGGGCAGCGATACGAGCAGGAACTGCGCGGAATGTCAAAGGGTGCCGACATAATTGTAGCGACACCTGGACGTCTCATAAGCCACATAAACCTGGGTAACATCGACCTCTCAAAAGTGTCATTCTTCATCCTTGACGAGGCCGACAGAATGCTTGATATGGGTTTCTACAGCGATATCATGACCATAGCCAAGCAACTGCCGAAAGAGAGACAGACAATGCTGTTCTCGGCCACCATGCCCGAGGAGATCCGCCGTCTGGCATCAGAGATACTCAATGACCCGTTGCAGATTACCCTTGCACTGGCAAAGCCTGCCGAAGGTATCACCCAACAGGCCTACGTGTGCTACGAGGGGCAGAAGATGGGTATCATAAACAAGATTTTTGACACAGAGAGCAGCGAGCGAGTGATACTCTTCGCTTCGCGCAAGACAAAGGTCAAGGAGATTGCCCGAGCCATAAGGAAACACGGCTTCAATGTGGGCGAGATGCACAGCGACCTCACCCAGAGCGAACGCGATGAGATAATGTTCCAGTACAAGAGCCGTAAGATTGACATGATTGTAGCAACCGACATTCTTGCCCGTGGAATTGATATCGACGACATACGTATTGTAATCAACTACGACGTGCCGCGTGACTGCGACGATTACATACACCGCATCGGCCGTACGGCACGCGCAGGCAGCAAGGGACGAGCGATAACATTCGTATCGGAAGAGGATCAGGAGTTCTTCGGACGTATCGAGGCATTCATAGAGCAGGAAGTGCCCAAGCTTGAAGTGCCCGCAGAGTTGGGCGAGACGCCGGCATACGAGCCCAAGAAGAAAGCAGGAGCACGCAAACCCGCAAGCAAGCGTGGCCGTGGTGGAAAGAAGAACAGCAACGCGAAAGCCAAAGGCAAAAGCGATGGGAACAATGAGGGCCAGGGTGAAAGCAAGAAGGGAACAAGAAGCCGCAACCGACGTCGTGGTGAGAGTAAATCCACAAAACCCGTTGCCCTCCAAGCACCTCCTGCTGCAGACAAACCCACCACCCCACAGACGGCTGAAGCACCCGCAGCAAAGAGAGGCGAAGAGAAGAAGAAAAGACGAAATAACCGCCGTTACCGCCGTCCAAAGAAGACGGAGAAGTCCGACGGACAACCTAAAGGAGAATAAACCATGGCAGTAATTAAAGAGTTAAGAGGCTTCACACCTAAGATTGGTGCCAATTGCTTTATGGCAGAGACTGCAGCCATAATAGGCGATGTCACAATCGGCGACAACTGTTCCATCTGGTATGGCACAGTGTTGCGCGGTGATGTAAACACCATAACTATAGGCAACAATGTGAACATACAGGACGGTGCAGTAGTACATACCCTGTACCAGCGTTCAAAGACCGTGATTGGTGACAACGTGTCAATAGGACACAATGCGACAGTCCACGGTGCCACAATCGAGAGCAACAGTCTCATAGGAATGGGCGCTACAGTGCTTGACAATGCCGTTGTTGAGAGCGGAGCAATAGTTGCAGCCAACGCTCTCGTTACATCAGGAATGCGTGTCGAAGGCGGCTGGATATATGCAGGGGTACCTGCAAAGAAGATAAAACAGGTGAGTACCGAACAGCAGAAGGATATTGTAGAACGTATTGCCAACGACTATATAATGTATGCGTCGTGGTACAAAGAGTAAACGGAAAGGTGAAAACGGATAACCGAATACGACACAGGATAACAAACGAAATCAAATAACAAACTATTATGAAACATCTATTTTCATTACTGACTGCAATTATGATTGCAACGAATGTCATTGGTGGCAATGACATTACACTGCGCGACGTGATGTACGGTGGCTTCTGGCCCGAAACTTACGCCGCTATCAAACCTATGGCCGACGGCGAGCATTTCGCACGCATGAGTCCCGACCGCACTATGATTCTCATGGGTTCTTTCAAGAACGGTGAGATTGTCGACACACTCTTCAATGCAGCCACAGCACGTGGCTTCGACAAGAAGCACATCGACGGCTACCAGTTCTCACCCGACGAGAAGCTTATCCTTCTGCAGACTGCGACACGTGGCATCTACCGCCACTCGTTTACAGCCGAGCACTACATCTTCAACCGCAAGAACAACAAGGCCGAGGTGCTTTCACAGAACGGTGCACAGCAGGTTCCCAAGTTCTCGCCCGACGGCACAATGATCGCTTTCGTCCGCGACAACAACCTGTTCCTTGTTAAGCTGCTCTTCGGCAACAGCGAGTCGCAGATCACCACCGACGGTGAGTTCCGCAAAATCATCAACGGTATCCCCGATTGGGTATATGAGGAGGAGTTCGCGACAAACTGCTCATATGACTTCAGCGCCGACAGCAAGGTAATCGCATACATCAAGTACGATGAGAGCGAAGTGATGATGTATGACATGCCAATGTACAGCGGTGGCCAGAGCAAGGAGTATTTCGACTTCAGCAAGCCCTACAGCTTCAAGTACCCCGTTGCAGGAGCCGACAATGCAAAGGTATCGGTTCACTCTTTTGACATCAAGAGCCGCGTCACACGCCAGCTCGACGTCAACATCCCAGAGGAGGGTTACATCCCACGCATCAAGTTCACCAAAGACCCCAACACTCTTGCAGTGCTTACCCTCAACCGTCACCAGAGTGTCCTTGAGATACAGGCTGTGAACCCGCTTTCAGGAGTGAGCAAGACCATCCTGCGCGAGGAGAGCGACACATACCTCAATGAGCACACATACGCAGACATCGAGTTCCTCGACAAGTACTTCGTGTTCCAGAGCGAGCGCAGCGGTTACAACCACCTCTACCTCTACAACCTTGCCGGCGAGCTTGTACGTCCAATCACAAGCGGCAACTACGAGGTGAAGAAGTTCTACGGTTGGGACAGCAAGAAGAACGAGTTCTACTACTCAAGCAACGAGGGAAGCCCTCTGCGCGAGAGTATCTACAAGGTGAATGCCAAGGGCAAGAAGACAAAACTCACCAAGGAAGAAGGTACAAACTCTGCAGTATTCAGCAGCGGCATGAAATACTTCATCAACACCTATTCAAGCATTGACACACCGCACACCGTCACCACAAACGACAACAACGGCAAGCAACTGAAGACACTCATCGACAACAAGGAACTCAAGGAGCGCCTTGCACAATTCGACATGCCGACAAAAGAGTTCTTCACATTCACAACAAGCGACGGCGTGGAGCTCAACGGTTGGATGGTAAAACCACACGATTTCAACGCTAACAAGAAGTACCCCGTTGTCCTGTTCCAGTACAGCGGCCCTTACTCACAGCAGGTAACCGACAATTGGTATATCGGCAACTACGGCAATGCCATGTTCGAGAGCTATATGGCAGGTGAAGGCTTCATCATGGTATGCGTTGACGGACGCGGTACAGGCGGACGCGGTACAGAGTTCGGCAAGTGCACATACCTTAAGATTGGCCAGTACGAGCCAGCCGACCAGGTAGAGACTGCAAAATATATGGCTTCACTCCCCTATGTAGACAAGAACAACATAGGTATCTGGGGCTGGAGCTTCGGCGGTTACAACACCCTCATGTCAATGAGCCAGCCCGATGCTGTGTTCAAGGCCGGTGTAGCCGTTGCAGCACCAAGCGACTGGCGTTTCTATGACACCGTATATACCGAGCGTTACATGCGTACTCCAAAGGAGAACAAGGAGGGTTATGACAAGGGTTCAGCCGTTGTAAACGCAAGCAAGCTCAACGGTCACCTGTTGCTCGTTCACGGAACAGCCGACGACAACGTTCACCTGCGTAACATGATACATTACATAGGTGCACTTACACAGGCCAACAAGAAATTCGAGACAGCGCTCTACCCCGACTGCAACCACAGCATCTACCACGGAGCGAACACACGTTTCCACCTATTCGAGCAAATTGCCGACTTCTTCAAGGCAAACCTCAAGTAATTGAGATTGATTATACACCAGCTCCTGTCGGGAATGTCCGGCAGGAGCTGGTGTGTTTTTAATGTATAAAGTTCGCAACCCAAACGGCATAAGTTAAACTCCTCCTCTGCCTGAGGGGAGGTGCCAGTTTACTGGCGGAGGGGTGGGAG
>CALCYA010000009.1 GCA_937906165.1 uncultured Bacteroidales bacterium
AAAAAAATGGGGCCACAAGGGCCCCATTCCTTTATTTAGTCTCAGTAAATTACTTTACCAATACCTTCTTAGTCTCAACTACGCCGTTAGCGTAAACAGTTACTACTACGTTAACACCCTTAACAGGAGCTGGAACAGCTGCACCGGCAGGTGTAAAGTAAGCTACAGAAACAACCTCTGTGCCCTCAACAAGAAGGTCAGATACTGAAGAACCTACCTCATCAACGTAAACGAGTCTCCACTGAGAAGCACCTGGAGCAGCCTCCCAATATACGATTGTACCATTTACACCAGCACCAGAAGAGTGGCCACCTGCATGTATACAATCAGCAGGTTTTACTGCAATTGCAATGTTGAATGCAGAACCGCTACCTGGTTTTACCAAGTAATCGCTTGCATACTCAGCAAGACCAATAGCCTGAGAACGGCCATCTACCTCACTGACATACAAAGGAGATTCATCGCCGCAGATATACGCACGGATGTTGTAGATCTGCTCTGCCTCTTCCTCTGTCATACCCATATCAACATAGTCTGAAGCATATGGAGACTTAGTGAACTCAAATACGAACTCCTTACCATTGCCGAGCTCCTTCCAACCGAATGTAGCACCATCCTCAGAAGCGTAGATAGCCTTCTTGTGACCCTGCTTGTTGAAGAATTCAGCGTATGCAGAAAGAATCTTGTACTGACCCTCCTTCATTGGGTTCTTCTCGAGTGTCTCAACTGTACCGATGTTCTTTGCAAGCTCCTGAGCGATTGCTGCTGCATCAGCATATGCACTGTCAGCAACACACTCAAGTGCCTTGTCATATGCACCCTGGAGAGCACCGAGGCTTGCAACGCAACCCGGATCCTCACCAACCTCAATACCGAGACCGTCAACAACACCAACGAGGTTTGTCAACCAGTAGAAGTCAGGATTGTCCATCTCAACCTTGTAGATAGCCCATTCACCCTCGCCGTTAGCCTTGTTGAAGCAGAGAGAGTCACCCCATGTATCAGAGATAGACTCGTCAACAAGAGGAGTTGTAGCAACAACAGGACGAGTAGCGAGACCGTTATGCCAATCCATATAAACTACATATGGAGTATCGTATGAAGCACCCTCAGCGTCAACAACACCGTCATTGTCTGTATCTACGCTGTCAGCAACAGTCTTGAGACCGGCAACCTCCTCGTACAATACGAATGTATTCTCAAGATTGCCAGAAGCAACGATCTTCAGGTTAGCAGCCTCAGACTCATTGTATGTAGCTGATACGAAACCTGTTCTCTCTCCAGCCTCACCCTCAGTTGTAGGCCAGTACTTTGCAAGACCAAGGTTCAGCATCTTGTATGTACCGTCAGCATTCTTTGTAATGCGGTATACTGACTCTGCACGGACTGCTGCAGCTGCGTTGTGGAAACGTGATGTACCCTTGTAGAATGAAGAAGTACCCTCTGCCTCATCCTGCATAACGATAGTACCAGTCTCTGCATCGAACTTGTAAACAGGGTTAGTGTTGAGGAAGCCCTTAACTACATAGAGACCGTCTGTAATCTGGTCGATAGCAGTTACCTGCTCACCAACAGCTACATTGTATGGATTCTCAGCAAAAAGGAGTGGATCGTAACCTACGTTAGACTCTGTGATGGCAACCTCCTTGGGGAACAAAGATACAGCACCGTTTGAAGTAGACTTGTCACGGCTGTATACCTCGAATGTGAATGAGTTCATAGCCTCTGGGAACTCAAGGTCGATCCAGATGTACTCCTGTGGCTCGTTACCGCTCCATGGAGAGTGATAGTATGAACCTGCAGCCTTATCTGTTGTGCCAACCTTGTCACCCTGACCCCAAGCACCGTCGCAAAGACGAGCAACTGTAGACTCAAAGCCCTCATTAGTCTCGGTGTAGTTAGCCTCGAAGTTAGCCTCTGTAAGCTCAATCTCGTTACCCTCAGCGTCATAGAGACGGATCTCACCCAAAGCAATCATCGGGAAGTTACCACTGTCACCGGCTGTACCGATGTGACGGTCAAGGAATGTCAGACGGATACCCGGAACGTTCTTCTTAACATAAATGCTCTGCTTCCAAACAGCGTTGTTAGGATAAGCAGCGCTGAGGTCAGCAGGAATATCTGAAACGATCTCCGGGAAGTTAGAGAAACGGAGTGTTGAACCGTAGAATGTCTCGGCCAAATTATCCAGACTTGCGTATGCAGCCTCGATAGCTGAAACTGATGTCAAGTCATAGATCTTACCGAGAGCAACCTCGAACTCGTCGATGTAAGCACGAGAAGTAGCTGTATAGTTACCCTCCTCGTTACCATTGTTAGCATCGTATGCATCCTCGAGCTCACCGAGTACATCCTCATAGTAGAGGCACTTGATAAGAACGTAGTTAACAAGAGCCTCAACGACAGCATCCTTAGCTGCGAAGATACCTGCGATGTCATTTGCATCGATAGCATCCTCTGCAGCAGCGATAGCCTCCTCAAGAGTATCGCGCTCGCCGTCATCGTAGTCAGCCTCATACTCAGCATAGGCCTCCATCTTCTCACGAGCTTCAGCAATTGTAGGATTGATGACGTTCTCACAGATAGATGTTACAGAGATTGGCTCAATAAGGCCATCAGCAACATTTGCACTGTAGATTGTGAAACCGAAGTCTACAGGGAGGTGGAAACTGCCTGTCTCATAGTCACCCTTCTCGAGCAAAGCCTTCTCTGACTCAGGGAAGAGCTTGAGGTTACCACGCATGTCATAACCAACCCAAAGCTTCACAGGATTTGGATAGTCCTGCCACTCATTGTCAATATACTGACGTGTAGCATATGTTATCAACTCAAAGTCGCCATCCGCACGGAGAACGAACTCATACTCGGCAAGATTTGAAGCATTTGCATGAGCGAACTGGTTACCGTTAACACCATTGTAACCGTTTGTCCAGTTGTCAGGGTTTGTATAATATGAACCCAGAACCGGCTGGTAGATTACATACTTGCCCTCATTACCTGCAATAAGCTGGATGATGTTGGTAGGACTTGCCACTGTTGCAGAACCCGCACCGTTTGTACCGCTCTGAACTGCTGGATAGATGTTACCAGGACCTGTGTAAGGATTACCTTCATTATCAGGGTTTGAACCGAACTCCATAGGACCCTCAACATAGAATGTAAAGAACTTGTTCTCACCAGCGAGTTCCTCTACGCTTGTAACCTGCGCACCGAGTTCATACTCGTACTCAGCATAGAGCATTTCCTCGGTAAATGTCATGCCTGGTTCAGAAAGACCTACAACCTGAGGCTTGTTAACGTGCTGGTTAGGACGTGTGTACCATACAAGTTTGAAGGCGTCAACAGCCTCCTCGAAAGCCAACTCAATGTAGTGGTACTCCGCCGGAGCATTGTCACTCCATGTTGAGTGGAAGAAGTTGTTGAGGTTGCCGTCGTTCAAACCTGGCATACCTGCACCGTCGTTACCTGCACCACCCATTGTGTTGTGGTCGGCATTTGATGTTACGGTGTAATTGATCTGGTTGCCGTCAGCATCAAAAACCTGCATCTCGGCCATAGCCCAGCAAGGACCACCACCCTTGATCTGGTTACCTGTACCGGTCTGCATAACGGTGAAACGAACACCTTCTGCACCCGGCTTCTGGAAAAGCTGTGTCTCGGCACGGTACTGTGTAACAGATGTACCGTTTACATCATGTGTAATCTGCTCACCGGGAAGTCCCTGGGCTACGGTACGGAACCAGCCCTGAGCAGATACTCCTACAAATGAAGCAAGTGCAAAGGCACATGTCAGAAATAAAGTTTTCTTCATAAACGTAGAAATTTAGTTAATAAATAAAAGTTAATAAATTATCTCCAAATCAAACATGCGATGGAACATGACACAAAAGTGCACACTACACCCATCATGTTACTTTCGGCAAAGATGCCAACATTTTTTCTAATTACAAACAAATTTTTGCGAAAAATACAGAAATCTGTAAAAAAAACAGCATGAAAACTTTTTTAACTTTTAAATAAGCTTTTATTAAAATAAATATACCTACATTTGCACGAAGTGTGTTAATAGGTGTAGTAGGCTCGTCTCATCAAGACATAACCGGCTAAAAACCAATTATATATATAATAAGGAGAAATAGTCCTAAAGACAAGAGGTACTCCGCGTGAAAACGTTTCCACTGCAAGCAGTCACCGGTAGCTCCGCTTTGAAACTCCACTGCCCTGAAGGAGTACAGGCTGCTCCACTTTTCAAGTGGATAGAACAGAGGAGGAACCCTCCGGATTGCAAATTGTTGCAGGACCGAGGAGTAGAAAAACTGGAATACTGAACAAATCAATACCAACCAAGAAAAGACTCTTCAACCACAAAGAGGAAAAAACAATTAACCTAAATAATTAAATTATGAGACTAAAAAATTTACTTTTGACTTTACTTGTTGCTTTTGTTGCAATGCCTTTGGCTGCGCAGCTCCAGCACGGTAAAATCTACCGTTTCGTCAACAAGGCAGACACAAATATTGCCATGGAGGCATCGTCTACCACCGACATCTACGGAACAGCAAAGAGCAACAGGTATTCGCACCTTTGGCTTGCTGAGACACACCCGAACAACAGTGCTGCATGGTCACTGCGCAGTTTGGGTAACGGTTTGTATGTAACCCCCAAAGGCACAAGTACTATGTGGACTTTCAGCGCACAGCCATCAAGCAACACAGTACTTTACTGCCATAACACAAGTGGCAACTACTACACACTCAACTCTGCAAACAACTCTTCAAGCAACACTTGCATGCACTATGCGACATCACAGGGCGGTGCAATCGTAGGTTGGAACACAGGTGCCGACGCTACACACTGGACTCTTGAGGAGGTTACTATTGACGAGGCCGAGCTTCAGGCAAACTGGGACCAGCTCAATGCGTTCAACGCGGCTCTCACCGACGAGTCTGTCGCAAAGTGTGAGGCTGCACTCGCAAACATTTTCACCGACAAGGCTTGCACTACATTGAAGAAGAATTTCGCAAGTGTAGCAGCCATGGAGGCCGACGCTGACTACAAGGCTCTTCCTGCCGAGCTTCAGGCTATGGTAAGAAAGGTTTACACAGGCGACTGGAGCGAGGACAACCTTGATAGCAGCAAACCGGGATGGGACAGCGAGCACGCTAAACGTTTCCGCATCCAAAACATCGAACCGTACAGTATTGCCGGTGAGGTGACTGAGTATTTCGGCATCAACGCACACATCAACATGGATAACCCATTGGGTATCACAGGTAACTACCGCCAGCATGTATACATCATTGTTGAGGGCGAAATCAAGAGCGGCGCAGAACTCTATCTTGGTTCACTCGTGGGCCACGGCCTGCTCAACACATACGAGAACGGCATAAGACTGAAAGAAGGCTTGAATGTCATTCCTTTCCACGCAAACGGCAACACTCTCTACATCAACTATGTTGTACACACATACCAGAACGGACAGTTCGTCAACCCGCTTGACGGCTACAGCGACATAAAGGTACATGTTGCCGGCGGTAATGTCAACGGTTACTACAATGGCGTGGGTGACTGCCTGTGGGGCGAGCCCGACGATGATGACGACTGGCAGTATTACGAGGACCGCACAAATACCGAGAGTGCAACAATCCTCGGCAAGCGTCAGATTCTCCACTTCACAATGTGGCCTACTGTAGTTAACGGCGAGAACGGTACATACACCGAGAACAACTGTATGTCACTTTACCTCCCCGACAATATCAGCGTTCCAGCCGGAACACCTGCAAAGCAGAAGGTAAACACCATGCTTGAGGCTTGGGACAGAATCCACCTTTCAGAACTTGCCACAATGGGTCTTTTGAGCAAGGCCGAGATGGACTCACTCAACAACCTGTACCCACGTATGGGCAAAGATTGGAAACCTGCCGGTAAAATCTACGACTACAGCGAGGCTATGTACAACAACCAGGGTGGCCGCGACTACAGCAGATATTTCAACCACCATGGTGTCGCGCTCGGAAACTTCAGCGGTTACATGAGCGGTGGCTGGAGAAACTGTAACTACAACCAGAACACTATGGGTAGCATCATCGGTGAAATTGCAGCTGAGGCCGGCCCTACATGGGGTCCTGCCCACGAGATAGGCCACCAGCACCAGAATGTGTTCACCGTAAACGGTCTTACCGAGGTTACGAACAACATGCACTCAAACATTGCCGTATGGTACATGGGAAAGGGTACATCACGTGTAAATGGCACCGAGGGTAACCTTGCGACTGTATACGAAAACTTCAAGAAAGGAAACCACTATCTGTTCCATGCACACAGCAACGGCTCACAGAACCTTTGGACACAGACACAGATGTACTACAGACTGTGGATGTACTACCACCTCACAGGTCACAAGACCGATTTCTTCCCCACTCTGTTCGAACTTAACCGTAGAGACAGAATGAGCAGCAACAACCTCGGTTGGATTGACGGCAAGGGCCATGCAAGTGGTACGGCAAGTATGCTCAAATACTACAAGCAGGCATGTCAGGCTGCAGGTGAGGACTTGACAGAGTTCTTCCGTGCGCACGGTTTCTTCTTCCTGCTCAACCAGAAAGAGCGTGGTGACTACTCAACAAGTTTCTACACACAGACACAGTCTGAGGTTGACGCAGCTATCGCATGGGTAAAGGCTCAGGGTTATCCCGAGAACCTTGCTCCGATCTTCATCAACGACTGTGTTGCTACTGCATCATACAGCCATGACGGCAAGACAAAGCGTTCTTACTGGGATCCAGAAACCGGCAACGGCAGAAACGCCAAGATCGGTATGTACACCGACCTCATTGGTGAGAGCGCAAAGGCCGAGGGCTACCTCTACAAGCTCAGCGGTTCTACACTGAATATCCTTACCGAAAACGCATCGGGTGCCATAGGTTTCGTTGCATACAGCGATGGTGAACTTGTAGCCTTTACAAACAACTTCAGCGTTTCATTGCCTGTAACAGCCGTGAACGTGAAGGTTTACGCAGTTCAGGCAGACGGTACAAAGGTTGAGATGAAGAGTGCAGCCGAGGGTGGTAGCGAGGAGCAGCAGCTCAGCGCCCTCACATCGGCTATCAGCGCTGCAACTACACTGCTTGCAAGCACAACCGATGACGGCAAGAACATAGGTTACTATTATGAGGAAGAGGTGACCTACCTCCGTGAACTCAAGGCCGCTGCTGAGGCTGCAAAGAACGCAGCAGACCAGAGCGTACACACATACGGCGAGTGGGCAATACTACTCAACGACGAGATAGCAAGATTGAGAACCGACAAGAGCGCTTTCGTACGCATCAAGCCCGGCAACATCTACCGTATCACAAACAACGCAAGCAGATCCCTTCGTCTGGGTTACTACAACGGTGCGCTCAAGGGCACAACAAACGCAGAGGTTCCTGTTGCTAACCCCAACTGCCACTGGGAGTTTGTATCTACAGGCGTTGACAACGAGTTCTACATGAAGAATGTGGGTAGTGGTCTCTTCATCACCACTATCGACAGTGAGGGTGCTGTAATCACTTCACCCAACTCTGTAGGTTCTGCAAAGTTTACAATAAGATATGCTGACGGCAAGATCAACTTCATGTGTGCAAACAATGCCTCAAACTCTATAAGCCTTGGTAGCGGAAATGCTGTTGTAGGCGGTGAGGCTACCGAATCAAAGTCAACATGGCTTGTTGCCTTGAACGAGGACAACGCATCAGAGGTTGAGAAGGCACAGCTTGAGCAGCTCGTAAAGAAGGCATCCAATGTGCTCAAAGAACTCGAGAACGAGGACTACGTAACAGTATATGCCGACAACATCTCGGAGCTCGCTTCTGCTCTTGAGGCTGCAGAGAAGGCTGCAGAGGATAACGTTGAGACAACAATCAACTACGCTAAGTACATCGACGCAATTGAGGATGCTTTGGCAAACCTTGACGGTGCATACGTCATTGTACCTGTACCAAGCAGCAACAATGTTACATACTGGTACTATATCAAGGAAGTTAATGACAATGTATACCTCAGTGCCAACGAGTCTTCTTGCGACCTCACCGAGGAAATAGAGGAAGGAAACGCCAATTATCTCTGGGGCTTTGCTGCTACCGGCAACGAAGGTGAGTATAAGGTTTACAATGCAAGTACAGGCAACGCCCTCTACACCGGCACAACAAGCCGTACACTGCTGACAACAGACGGCGCAGCCGATGCTACTCCTTATACATTCACACCAAACGAGGAGAACAAGGCTCTTGTTATTGAGAGTGACGGCAAGTATTGGTACAACCAGAGAAATTCAGCACGACTATACAGAAGTGAGGGTTACTGGAAACTTGAGCTTGCGGTTGTAAAGAGCGGCGACGTGACATCAATCGAAGAGATTGGCGCCGAGACGGTTAGCGAGGGCATCTATGACCTCACAGGCCGCCGCATCGAGCAGATTGTGAAACCTGGTGTTTACGTCGTAAACGGCAAGAAGACTGTCATCAAGTAAGACACCAAACCTTTATAAGAACAAAGAGGAGCGCATTGAGCGCTCCTCTTTGTTCTTTATTGATGTAAAAGGCTACTACAGAGCCTTTATGTCATGCCGGGACGAATGAAGGAGCTAAAAAACACGTATATGGGCTCACCGGCAAAGTCTGGGGGCTATGCAAAAAGTTGAGTGATTTAGGTAAAGAGAGTAACAGAGCGAAAATACTATTGCAATGAAATGTCGTAAGGTATGAAA
>CALCYA010000010.1 GCA_937906165.1 uncultured Bacteroidales bacterium
TCCTCAGTCACTTTGTGACAGCAGAGCCCTCCTCTGTTTAACCCCTCAGTCACTTTGTGACAGCAGAGTCCTCCTCTGTTTATAGAGGAGGTGGCACAAGCGAAGCGCAGTGACGGAGGAGTTTTAAAAGTGGAGCAGCCCGGGGGACCGCTTGCGGTGGAAGAGTTTCCATGTGGAGCAGCACAAACAATAAACATCAATAAACGACTTCCGGGCCAAAATTCTTTGGCCCGGAAGTCGTTTATTACACCCAATCCTTATTTACCACCCAACGGTAAACAATTGGAATGATATATATATTAAGGAATGTAGATGACAAGAGACCGCCGAGCACAACCACAGCCATAGGACTCTGTATCTCGTTACCCGACGCCGCACCGTTTAGAATCATAGGCACAAGCGCCAATGCCGAGGTAAAGGCTGTCATGAGGATTGGCGTCAAGCGGTCGGCAGAACCGGAGAGCAGAGCCTCATCAAGCCCCATTCCACCCTCGCGCAGATGCTGATAGCGTGTCACAAGGAGAATACCGTTACGCGTTGCGATACCGAACAGTGTTATGAGGCCGATTATTGCAGGTATACTCATCACTGCCGATGTGAAATATGTGATTATGATACCGCCGATAAGTGCCAGAGGCAGGTTGAGCAGAACCACCACCGACAACGACGTGCTCCTGAACTCGCTGTAGAGCAACACAAACACCACAAGGATTGCCACCAGCGTGGTGAGCCAAAGTGTACGTGACGCAGAGTCGGCACTCTCGAACTGGCCGCCGTACTCCAGGCGGTAGCCCTCTTCGAGCAGCAGCTCATCCTCGAGATATTCGCGCACACGGTCTACGGTGCCTGCGACGTCACCGCTCGCGATGTTCGCCGACACAACGACCTTGCGCTGTACATTCTCGCGGCTGATACTTCCCGGGCCACCTACCGACACGATAGAAGCGACATCATCGAGTGCCACCTTGCCGTCGGGGGTGTCTATGAGGGCACGCTTAACTCCCTCCATGCTCTCTGTATAATCCTTGTTCAGTCGTATTATAAGGTCAAAGCTACGCTCCTCTTCATATACGCTGCCCACCTTCTTGCCTGGGAAAGAGGCCTCGACAAAGCTGTTGAACTCTTCCATTGTTATGCCATAGAGGGCCAGCTTCTCGCGGTCGGCACGTATCTGCAGCTGCGGAGTCTCGACCTGCTGCTCCACATTCACATCCACCACCTCGGGGAAAGCCTTCAACAGCTCCTTTATCTCTGTTCCCTTGCGGAAGAGAGTGCTGAGGTCGGGACCGAAAATCTTAATTGCAAGGTCGGCCTGCGTACCCGACACCATGTGGTCTATACGGTGCTCAAGCGGCTGTCCGACAGAAGTCACAACGCCGGGGACTGTTGCCAGGCGTGCACGAACGTCGGCAAGGAACTCCGCCTTTCTGCGCTCACCCAGCACAAAGTTCACGTCAATCTCGGCACCGTTCGACGTCTGCGAATGCTCGTCGAGCTCACCACGTCCTGTACGGCGCGCGGTGCTCACCACCTCGGGCACCTGCAGAAGCTCGGTCTCTATCACCGCACCTATCTTGTTGCTCTCCTCGAGCGACACTCCCGGACGCGAAACGGCCGCAATGGTCAACGCGTTCTCGTTGAACTCGGGCAGGAAGCTGCGTCCCATCTGTGTAAAGAGGAAGAGACACACGGCAAAGAGCAGGAGAAGAGCAGCCACAACAACCTTTGCACGTGCAAGGACCCACTCGAGTGACGAGCGGTAAGACGAGAGAAGCCATTTGTCCACCCAGTTCTGCTTCTCGTTCTTCGAGAGGTAGCCTTTACCCGACAGCATCATCTTGCAGAGAAGCGGCGTAACGGTCATGGCAACGATAAGGGACATCACAAGCGCAATGAGATAGGCGATACCGAGAGGCTTGAGCATTCTGCCCTCGAGGCCGCTGAGGAAGAAGAGCGGTGTAAAGGTCACCATAATGATGAGGGTAGCGTGTATGATTGACGCACGTATTTCCGAAGAAGCCTCGAACACCACCTTGAAGGCCGATTTCTGCTCCTCTTTGGGCAGCCTGTGATTCTGGCGCAAGCGCTTGTACACATTCTCCACATCGATGATGGCATCGTCGACAAGCGAACCTATGGCGATGCACATACCGCCGAGGGTCATGGTGTTTATATCCATTCCTAACAGGTAGAGCACAATGATTGTGCCCAACAGCGACAACGGGATTGCCAACAGTGAAATGAAAGTGGTGCGCAGGCTTGTGAGGAAGAGGAAGAGCACAAGTATCACACATATCGCACCCTCAACCAATGAGCTGCCCACGTTGTTAACCGATGACTGTATGTAGTCGGCCTGACGGAAAATCTTTGTATCGAGCTTTACGTCGGCCGGCAATGACTTCGCAATCTCCTCAAGGTTACGCTCGATGTTCTCTGTAACGCTCAAGGTATTCACATTAGGTTGCTTGGAGATAGAGAGAATTATAGCAGGAGTGGCATTGAGCGACGCATAACCCTGCTTGACGGCAGGAGCTATCACAACGTCGGCAACATCGGCAACGCGCACCGACACATCACCATTCACCTTTACTACTGTGCTGCCGAGCTCATCGACATCGTTGCTGCGGCCCATTCCGCGCAGATTATACTCATTACCGAAGTCACGTACCACGCCGGCACCCACATTCACGCACATGGATGCCGCAGCAGCCTCAAGCTCACCCATAGTGACACCGTACATCTCCATGCGTACAGGGTCGGCAAGCACCTGATACTGTTTGTAGTCACCTCCGATGATTGTAACATTGGATACACCGCCTGTAGCAAGGATTGCCGGCTTTATTATCCACTCGGCAAGGGTACGCTGCTCCATCATTGAAGTGCTGTCGGCCTGCATACCCACAAACATCACCTCACCCATCACGCTCGACTGCGGAGCAAGCATGGGCACAATGCCGTCGGGCAGCTGACCCGAAAGGAGGCTCATCTTCTCACTTATTATCTGACGGGCACGGTATATGTCCATGCCCCAGTCGAACTCAACCCAGACGAAAGAGAAGCCCTGCGATGACGACGAGCGTACACGGCGCACATTGGTGGCACCGTTGACAGCAGTCTCGATGGGGAAGGTAACAAGACGCTCCACCTCCTCGGGTGCCATATTCGAGGCATCGGTAAGGATAACCACGGTAGGCATTGTAAGGTCGGGGAACACGTCTACCTCGATATTCTTTGCCGAGTATATACCGCCTATCACCGTCAACACGACTGCCAACATCACGAACAGCCTGTTGTTCAACGAGAATTTGATTATTCTGTTCAGCATAGCAGTATGGTATTAATGTACGTGTCCTGCATGAGGGTCAAGAGCAGCTGCACCCTGTGAGAGCTTGAGCGACACGGCACCCTTTGTAACAACGCGCTCGCCGGCAGTGACACCCTTGATAATCTGAACTCTCATGCCATCGGTAGCACCGACCTCCACGGCACGTTTTTCAAAAGAGATAGGGTTGTTCTGTACGAACACAAAGAAATTGCCCATCTCCTCCACAAGTGCCGTACGGGGAACGACCACCGCAGGAGTCTCGCTCTCGGCGATGATATACAAAGTAACCACACTGCCCGGCACAAGCCCCTCGATTGAGCCTGCCGAGATTGTGAGAGGCAACATATTGCAGCCGTTGACAGAGTTTCCCACCGCAACCACGCTGCCGCCTGCGGCATTCATGGAACGTACATCACCCGACGGCAACATAATGTTTACATCAACGATATTCTGCAACTGCGGGGCAAAGCGTACAGGTAATTCCGCTGTAATGTTGCAACTGCCGTCGCACTGCACGGTAGCCAAAGGAGTACCCGGCTCCACATAGTCGCCGTTGCCTACCAGCAGGGTGGCAATATAACCGTTTCTTGAAGCCTTGAGAGTCACCTTTCCGTTACCGAAATTACGCTTGAGGCTCTGGAAACGCGCCTCTGCCTGCTTGTATGCAGCCTCAGCAGCCTGGAAGTCACGCTCTGACACCACCTTTTCGTTGAGAAGCAGTTTCTTGCGCTCATAGTCGGCCTTCGCGAGAAGATAAGCACTCTCAACCTCGGCATACTTTACAGCAGCGTCATTGTCGGTGACATCACCACCCTCAAGATAGAAGAGAGGCTCGCCGGCAACAACATCCTTGCCCTCTACCACATTGCCCACGAACTGCACCCTGCCGCTTGTGGCAGCAACTACTGTAGTGAAGTTCTGCGGTGTTGCCACAACCTTTGCGGCAACCTTGACAGCACCACCGAAGCCTTTCTTCTCAACGACAGCTGTCGCAAAGTCTATCTTCCAGCTCTGCTCCTTTGAGAAAGCGACATCATCGGCTGCACCCTCGGTCTCTGCACCTGATGCCACAGAAGAGGCGTGTGAATGCCCGTGGTCATGCCCCTCGCAAGATGCATGGTCATGAGAGTGAGCATGCTCTGCGTGAGCTGAATGGTCGTGGTTACGATCGTGTGCGGCATGGTCATGTGAATGGTCATGCTCTTCGCAAGAGGCGTGGTCATGGTTGTGGTCCGCATGGTCATGACCGGCATGGTCATGGCCTGCGTGCGAGGCGTGGTCATGACCTGCATGGGCTGAATGGTCGTGAGCGTGACCGTGGTCATGTGAGTGGCCTGCGGCATTTACCTCAATAGGGAAACGGGCCATGTCACCGCCCACCTCAAAGAAGAGGCTTCCGCTACCGCTCTTCTGCGGTACGAAATCAAAGTTGAATACTCCGGTCTTGCTGCAAGATACAGTAGCACTCTGCTCGCTGTCGCCTACCTTCAAGGTAGCTTTAGCCTCGTTCACCACTGTAGGATCAAAAGCATCAAGCTCGGTTACGAATAGGGTGATGCACGATTTTGAACCTACCTCAAGACCCTCGTGCTGCATAAAGAACTCGTTAGCCTCTGAATAGGCTGTGAAATTATGGAGGTGCACATGAACGTGCTCAGCCTCCGCACTGTGGTCGTGTCCACAAGCGCACAAAGCAACCATGATGATTGCCGACAAGAATGTATTTTTCATAATGATAAATAGTCTATAGAACTGTTACATAAAATATCTCCCATGGAATTTCATGCAACAGGCGGGGCCCTGAGGCCTGTATGTGGAACCCACACATCGGGGATCTTCAGATGCCAAAGACTGATGTAAGGCACACGGGAATCCTCCACGGACAGCACAATCTGTTCGGGGAGGATGAAACTGCTATTGAATGATATGTATTTCTTCTCGAAGTGGACGTCGGCACCCGGAACGCGCAGATAGAGCTGCGTGTCATCACAGCAGCGCTCCTCGCCGTGGCTATGCCCGGCACCTTCACCGGCACACTCCTCACAATCGCCATAGCCGAAGTGCACCCTCTCCACACCCGTACAGCACCCTGCATGCAGCTCCACACAGTGGTGATGCGGCACAACCTTCTCGCCCATGAGCAACACCATTGCCACGAGCACCAGAAGATAGGCTATTTTACGGGAGACGTTCTTCATCTGTTTAGTATATTGGTTACACCCTAAACATTAAACATTAAACATTAAACATTAAACATTAAACATTAACCTTATAACCCTCGGCCCACTCCTTATCGACGTAGTTCTCGATGAGTGTACAGGCATGTGCACTGAAGTCAAGACCGCAGCCCATAATCCTGCTCCACTCTACGCTGTCCATTGCCGGCAATGCCTCGCGTGTGGCACCTGCCGTCATGAGGCCGTATACCACACCTGCATTGAAGTTGTCACCTGCACCCACGGTGCTCACAACCTCGATTTTCTTTACCGGATAACGCTCCGAGCCATCCTTCGTAAAAAGACGTACATCGCCGTCACCGCTTGTAAATATGAAATTCGGGCAGTAGAATTTTATCTTCTCTTTGTATATCTTGTCGGCATCGGTCATATCATAGAGATAAGTGAAATCATCGGCCGAGCCGCGTACAATATCGGCAAACTCAAGGTTCTCGATAAGAGCCTCGGCAAGCTTTATACGCTCGGGAGCGTGTGTCTTGCGGAAGTTGATATCATAATAGAGCAACGCACCCTGCTCGTGGGCATACTCCAGGAACGCCTTTGTCTTTGCACGCAACACAGGATTGAGCACAAAGTAAGAGCCGTAGAGCACGATATCACCCGGGCCTATCTTAGGGAACTCCACCTCAAGACGGTTGTTGGGATAATCCTTGTAGAAGAGATACTCGGCATCGTTCCTCTCGTTGAGGAAAGCCAACGAGAGAGGTGACTTTCCGCCCGAAAAACAGCATACTGCCGAGGCATCCACACCACTGTCGCGCAAGTGCGAGAGAATCATTTCGCCCACCCTGTCATCGCCTACCTCGCTGATGAATGCAGCATCAAGGCCCATACGCCCCAAGGAGATTATGCTGTTATATACCGAACCGCCGGGAACTGCCTTCACCGGTTGCCCGTTCTTGAAAAGGATATCAAGCACAGTCTCGCCAATTCCAATCACTCTACCCATAATTCTTATGCCTCCTGAATATATTTTTCAAGTTCATCAATACTGTCCGCTACAACCAGATGCCTTTCGAGGTCGCAACGCACAAAGCCTTTCTCCTTTGAGCTGCCGAGTAACTCCATTAGAGAGTCCCAGAAACCGTTCACATTGTAAAGCACCACACGCTTGGAGTGATAGCCTATCATCGCGGCCGCAAGCACATGGAATATCTCATCGAGAGTGCCCACACCGCCCGGCAACGCCACCAGAATATCACTGCGCTCAAGCATGATATCCTTGCGGTCGCTCAGGTTGCGGCAGTTGATTTTATCGTCAATGAGGGTACTGACCCTGTCACGCTCCTCAAGAATCTGCGGCACTACACCCACCACTGTGGCACCTGAAGCCTTCGCGGCCTTTGCCGTTGCCTCCATAAGCCCGAAGCGTGCACCGCCGTAGACCAGCGTTGCACCCGTACGGCCCAACATATTGCCAACCTCCGTTGCCGCCGCTGAATACACCGGATCTATTGTCTCCGATGCGGCACAGAAAACTGCTACGCTCTTCATAGGCTATCAAAGGGACTGCATATCGTTAAGGCGCTTGTAGACACCGTTCTGCTCAAGAAGTTCCTCGTGCTTGCCGCGCTCCACAATCTCACCGTCACGCAACACGCATATCTCATCGGCATTCTTGATTGTAGACAAGCGGTGCGCAATGGCAATTGTGGTACGGCTCTTCATAAGACGCTCAAGAGCCTCCTGCACCAGACGCTCACTCTCTGTGTCAAGTGCCGAGGTAGCCTCGTCAAGGATAAGTATCGGCGGATTCTTGAGGATTGCACGTGCAATACTTATTCTCTGGCGCTGACCGCCCGAAAGCAGACAACCGCGGTCACCCACATTGGTATCGTAACCGTTCTCTGTAGCCATGATGAAGTCATGCGCATTGGCAATCTTCGCAGCCTCAATCACCTGCTCCATTGTCGCATTCTCCACACCGAAAGTGATGTTGTTGTAGAACGAGTCGTTGAAGAGGATAGCCTCCTGGTTTACATTACCGATGAGGCCACGCAGGGACTTCACCTTCATGTCCTTGATGTTGACACCGTCAATGGTAATCTCGCCCTGCTCCACATCGTAGTAGCGCGGGATAAGGTCGACCATTGTAGACTTTCCGCTACCCGACTGGCCCACAAGCGCGACGGTCTTGCCTTTCTGTATCTTGAGGTTGATATTCTTGAGCACATTACGCTCGCCGTCATAAGAGAAGGTAAGGTTCTTGTACTCAATGCCCTCCTGCATCTCGGGGATCTCAACGCCCTTTTCACCGTCCACAATAGGATTCTCGGCACTGAGGATCGCATCGATGCGCTCCATTGATGCCAAACCGCGTGGGATGTTGTACGATGCTTTTGAGAGTTCTTTCAACGGGTTTATGATGCTATAGAGAATTGTCAGGTAGTAGATGAAGGCCGCAGCCGAGATAGGTGAGTTCTCACCCAGAATCAATGTACCGCCGAACCACAGCACAATTACAATGACAGCAGTTCCCAAAAATTCGCTCACGGGGTGAGCAAGTGCCTGACGCATTGTCACCTTCATTGTGGCAGAACGGAGCTCATTGCTGCACCTCATGAAACGTGCCGACATCTTCTTCTCGGCTATGAAAGCCTTGATGATTCGGAGACCACCGAGTGTCTCCTCCATCTGTGAAGTGGTCTCGCCCAGCTTCTGCTGCGCCACAAGGGACTTTGCCTTGAGCTTACGGCCGATAGAGCCCATAATCCAACCGAGCACCGGAATCACACATATTGTGAAGAGAGTGAGCTCCCAGCTGATGTATACGAGTGTTCCGAAGTAAATCAGGATGAAGATAGGGTTCTTGATAAGCATATCGAGGGAAGTAACGATAGAGTTCTCTACCTCGCTCACGTCACCTGTCATACGGGCGATGATATCACCCTTGCGCTCCTTCGAGAAGAAGCCTATGGGCAGGCTCACCACCTTGTCGTATACCTTTGTGCGGATATCCCTGACAATACCGGTGCGCAACGGGATTATCGCAGCCGAAGAACCGAAGTAGCACGCCGTCTTGAACAGAGTCATCACTACAAGGAACACACCGAGCAGCAACAACACTACCGAGGCACCATACTCATCCGAGAAAGAGTTAAGGTAATATGTCGCGTTGTTCACGGCAATATCCTTCATATTCTCCGATGTAGCCTCGCTCCAGGGAATGAACTCCACGCCTGACGTATCAGTTACCTTGAACAGGATTTGCAGGATGGGGATAATTACCATGAACGAGAAGACGTTCAGAATTGCCGACAGGAAGGTAAAAATCAATGACAGGACAAGATACTTCTTGTAGGGCGGAACAAACCGCTTGAGAACCTTGAAAAACTCCTTCATAGCAGAGGGTATTATAAATTTTAATTAATATTATATATTAAATCGTGCAAAGTTACTCATTTTTTGCCATTTGCCTACAATTATCTCCCTTTTTTACATCAGCACAAGAGCGCCTATATCCAAATTAGTGACCGATACTGCCGTTTACATGTTTTTTATTACTACTTTTGCAAAACAATCAGAGTGACAAAATGGGAAGAAGTAAATTTTCGGAACGCGAGATTCATATCATACGCAAACTTTTGGGACAGAAGATGTCCGGTAACCGCGCTGCACAGAAGATGGTGCGCCACACACTGCGCACGGTGTTCGAATTCAACATATCCGATTTCAACATACAGGGCAAGGCTTTCGGACCTACCGACCTTGACGAGTGCGTACGCCGCGGCAGGATACGCATCCTTGACGATGCAACCATTGAGGCAATGAAACTGCGCCACGCCGAGAAAAGGCAGCACGAGGAGAGCCTCAACCAGGCCGAGGCAATAGCCAACGGTGAAGTTGTCGACTGGCAGAAAGTCCTTGAAGAGTGGAACGAGTATTACAAGAACAATCCTGAATAAGAGCGCTTTACACAAACATAGGGCGGCCATTGGCCGCCCTATGTTTGTTCGGGAATTAATAAAATGTCTGCAATCCGCTTTCAGTCATTTGCCATCATTCAACCAAACCGGTCTTTTTGGCAAACTCCCATATCACCATACCGGCCGTAACCGACACATTAAGGGAGTGCTTTGTTCCGAACTGCGGAATCTCTATTGCGCCGTCCGAGAGGTCTACTACAGCCTGCTGCACACCTTTCACCTCATTGCCCAACACCACTGCATAGCGCTCGCCATGTGAAGCAACAAAATCCTGCAACGCCACACTGCCCTCACACTGTTCAATGGAGAAGACTTTGTATCCCTGGTCGCGAAGCTGATTGACGGCATCTGTCGTCGACACAAAGTATTGCCACTCAACTACATCCTCGGCACCGAGGGCAGTCTTGTGGATTTCGGCACTTGGCGGCGTGGCTGTTATACCGCACAGCATGATGCGCTCCACACGGAAAGCGTCGCTCGTACGGAACACCGAGCCCACATTATGCAGGCTGCGCACATTGTCGAGCACCACTACAAGCGGCATCTTCTGCGAGGCACGGAACTCCTCACGGCCTATGCGGCCCATCTCGGTAACGAGTTTCTTCCTGTTTGTCATGCGAAACTGCTCCAGTCTGTTTTTCTCATATCACCCTCGCGCTCGAATGTAGCGTGCATGCCCAATGCTGCAGCGACATTATGCGACACGTGACCGCTCTTTGTAATCTTGAGGTAATCCCACAACAGGTTCTTGTAATCGGGATGCGCGCAATTCTCGATGAGTGTCTTTGCACGCTCGTCGGGTCCCTTGCCGCGCAAGTCGGCAACACCCCACTCTGTAGCAACAACGCGCACATCGTGCTCGGTATGGTCTGCGTGTGTAACCATAGGAACAATGGAGCTTATCATGCCGCCCTTCTGCGTCGAAGGACAGGTGAATATTGATATGAACGCATTGCGTGCGAAGTCACCCGAGCCGCCGATACCGTTCATCAAACGTGTACCGCAGATGTGCGACGAGTTGACACAACCGTAAAGGTCGACCTCAATAGCCGTGTTCATGGCGATTATTCCCAAACGACGGATAATCTCGGGATGGTTTGATATCTCCGACGGACGCAGCACAAGCTTGTCGCGGAAGAAGTCGAGGTTGTCATATACGTGCTGCAGGCACTCCTGGCTGAGCGAGAGTGAACAAGTACTTCCTGCCTTTACACGGCCGAGTTCCATGAGCTTGATGACAGAATCCTGCAGAACCTCGGAGTAGAGATACAACGGCGGAATCTCGTTGCACTCCTCAAGTCCTTTGAGCACAGCATTGGCCACATTGCCGATACCGCTCTGGATTGGCAGACCTGTAGCAGGGATTATACCGCGTTTCATTTCGCCCACAATGAAGTTCACCACGTTCTCGCCAATCTTGCGTGTGACAGGATCAAGTTCCTTGAACACGACAGGCTCGTTAGGGATGTTCACCTCCACGATACCGATAACCTTCTTGGGGTCGACCTGCACATATGGCTTGCCAATCCTGTCATCGGCACGGAAGATAGGAATCTCCCTGCGGTAAGGCGGGTCAAGCGGCTCATATACGTCGTGCATTCCCATTGTGTGGTGGAATGTATTGCGTTCGATGATTATTCTGTCGGCAAGGTTGGCTACAGTCTGTCCGATACCGCCGGCTGTGGTAAGGTATACCTTTCCGTCATCGGTAATGTCTATCGCCTCAAGGATAGCCACATTCACCTTGCCCATGTAACCGTAGCGCAGGTCCTGCGCCATCAGTGAGAGGTGAAGGTCGCAATATGTCATCTCCTTGTTGTTGATTGCTGTACGCACCGTGGGATTGGATATGAACGGGGCACGGAAACGTATTGCCTGGGCACGTGACAACACACCGTCTATTGAATCGCCTGTAGATGCTCCCGAATAGAGGTCAATCTTGAACGGCTTGCCTGCTGCGTGAGCCTCCTCGGCACGCTTGGCAACCTCGGGAAGAACTGTTTTCGGTGTACCCGAAAGGGTAAATCCGCTAATACCTACACCGTCACCGTCGTTAATATACGTTGCGGCTTCTTGGGCTGTGATAATACGGTAGCTCATTTCGTTTTCTTTATTTGTGTTTGTAATATATCAGTTGATAAATCAATATTTGCGGTTGAATATCTCGGAATATATGAAAGCACGCTTGGCCTCGGAACCGCCCTTTATGGTTATACGTTCCTTTGGGGTTTCCTTCTCTGCCTCTTGCTGTACAGGAGCGCCTGATGTTGTACGTACAGGCTCCTTTTTGCTTGGGACAGTACGCTTGGGCATTCTCTTCTTTGGCTTTGGTTCAGGCTCCACATATATCACCTGCTGAGGAGCTTGCTCAAACTCTGGTCCGTACTCATCCGGCTCGGCCGAATACTCTTCCGTTACAGGCTCTGCCTCAACATCTTCATTGCCGGGCAAAGTTGCCTTTATTATATGAACTACAGCATATATCATGCCGAAGACAAGCAAAGGAATCAGACTCTCCATAACTACGCTTTATTCTGAAAATAATCCTTGAACAGTTCATCGAATATCTCACCGCGTGTCAGGCGGCCGTTATCAAGGCAGATGACCTCAACCTCACCCTTTGTCGACAGCACCTCGTCGGCAAGATTGTAGATATCCTGCTTTATTATTAGTTTGGCTCCCTTGCGGAGCATATTTATGCGAACCTCGAACCTGTCGCTTCCACGCAGGGGGCGCTTGTACTCAATTGTAATCTTTGAGACCATAAGGTCAATGCCCTTGTCGTGCAGCTCGCCGAAGCTCACGCCCAGCGATTCAAGGAACTCGTGACGTGCGTGCTCCATGTAATGCTGGTAATTGGCATTGTTGACAACGCCCTGGATGTCGCACTCATAGTCACGCACCTTCATCCCGAAAGTATACATATATTTTTCCATAAGAAAGTCTTTTCCTTAATCATTAAACAAAGTACCTGTATAAATAACGGTACACTTACGGCAAATATACAACAATAAAATTATTGTTGGCTATTTTAAGAAATTTTATACAATTATTTTGTTCATGCACGGCGCTACAACAATTATTTTCGGAATAAAATGCATATCTTCGCGCTACAGATGATTATGGAGCCGAAAGAGATTCAACACATATATGCACAGCACCCGGGTGTAGATGCCCTGATGAAGTTGCGCGAAGAGGGAGGCAAAAAGAGAGTTTTCCTCGAGGGACTATTGGGCAGCAGCGCAGCGATGACACTTTGCGGACTAAAGCAGAGGGCGCCCGAGCAGACAATGCTTGTGGTGATGAACGATGCCGAGGCGGCAGGATACTTCTACCACGACATGATGCAGCTGACAGGCGACAGCAATATCCTCTTTTTCCCGTCGTCGTTCCGCCGTGCCATGAAGTACGGTCAGGAGGACGATGCCAACCGAATACTGCGCACAGAGGTCATGAGCCGCCTCACCAACCGCAGGCGCAAGGAAGGCCTGCTTATCGTTACCCACCCCGATGCCCTTGCCGAGAAGGTTGCATCGCAGAGCGACCTTGAGGAGAAGACACTCTCCATTGCCGTTGGAGAGAGTATAAGCCGCGACGAGGTGGAGAAGAGACTGGGTGCACTCGACTTCAAGGAAGTGACCTACGTTTACGAGCCCGGAGAGTTTGCCGTGCGAGGCAGTATCATCGATATTTTCTCCTTTTCATCGGAGTTTCCTTACCGCATAGACTTTTTCGGCGACGAGGTAGACAGCATAAGGACTTTCGAGGTAGAGAGCCAGCTGTCGAGAGAGCGCGTCGAGGAAGCAAATATCGTTCCCAAAGTGACCGGTAAGGAATCGGTTGCCATAACCTCGTTCCTGCCAAAGAACTGTATACTCATAACAAAGGACATTGAATACATCAAAGGCAGCATAGAGAAGTTGCGAAACGAGGGCTTCACCCTGCAGGCCAAGCTATCCGAGGAGAAGCTGCCCGAGATGCCCGAACTTATGTCGGCCGAAGAGATTGAGAGTTTTGCAAAGAGCGTCAAGCACTGGGAGATACGCAGCAATGCCAATGCACAGACAAAGGTAAAATTCGACACATCGTTGCAACCCCTGTTCCACAAGGATTTTGACCTTGTGAGCCAGAATTTCAAGGGGTACATAGAAAGGGGTTACAGGCTTTTCCTGCTCACAGACGACCTGCACCAGGCCGACCGTCTGAAAGCCATTTTCGAGGAGCGCGGGGACGATATCCCGTTCACCCCCATCGGGCATACGATACATGAAGGATTCTGCGACAACATATTAAAAATAGCCCTTTTCACCGACCATCAGCTGTTCGGGCGCTTCCACAATTTCCGCTTGCGAAGCGACCGTGCACGCAACGGCAAGGTAGCGCTCACGCTCAAGGAACTCAAGGAGTTCGGCATCGGCGACTACATCGTACACATTGACCACGGCGTCGGAAAATTCGGTGGCCTCGTGCGCATTCCCAACGGCAATGCTACACAGGAGGCGATAAAGCTGATATACAAGAACGACGATGTTGTCTTTGTATCAATCCACAACCTGCACAAGATATCAAAGTACCGCGGCAAGGAGGGAGAACCTCCCACGGTAAACAAACTGGGCACCGGTGCATGGGAGCGCATGAAAGAGCGCACAAAGAAAAAGATCAAGGACATTGCGCGCGACCTCATCAAGCTCTATTCAAAGCGCCACAAGGAGGAGGGCTTTGCCTTCTCGCCCGACAGCTATCTGCAGAACGAGCTTGAGGCAAGCTTCATCTATGAGGACACCCCCGACCAGCTGAAAGCCACCAACGACGTGAAGCGTGACATGGAGCGCAAGCGCCCTATGGACCGTCTCATCTGCGGCGACGTAGGCTTCGGCAAGACAGAGGTTGCCATCCGCGCTGCCTTCAAGGCCGCCACCGACGGCAAACAGGTTGCCGTGCTCGTACCCACCACCGTACTCGCCTACCAGCACTACCTCACATTCAAGGAGCGACTCAAGGAGTTCCCATGCACCATTGAATACCTAAGCCGCGCACGCAGCACAGCCGCCACAAAGAAAATTCTTGAGGAGATAAAGGAGGGCAAGGTAGATATTGTCATCGGCACCCACAAGCTCACAAGCAAAGAGGTGAAATTCAAGGACCTGGGACTGCTCATCATCGACGAGGAGCAGAAGTTCGGCGTTGCAGTGAAGGAGAAGCTGCGCCAGTTGAAGGTGAATGTGGACACACTCACCATGACAGCAACCCCGATACCGCGCACCCTACAGTTCTCGATCATGGGCGCACGTGACCTCTCAATGATACAGACACCGCCGCCCAACCGCTACCCCATCCACACCGAGATACACACCTTTGATGCCGAAGTCATCAAGGAGGCCATCAGCTTTGAGCTGAGCCGCAACGGTCAGGTATTCCTCATAACGAACCGCATATCGGGAATGGAAGAGCTCGCAAGCCTCATCAGACGCCATGTACCTGACGCCCGAGTGTGCACAGGGCACGGACAGATGGAGCCCGCCGTGCTCGAGAAGCGCCTATATGAGTTCATCAACCACGACTACGATGTGCTCATAGCCACCTCCATTGTGGAGAACGGCATTGACATACCCAATGTAAACACCATAATAATAAATCAGGCACAGAACTTCGGATTGAGCGACCTTCACCAGATGCGCGGACGTGTGGGACGCGGCAAGCGCAAGGCATTCTGCTATATGCTCACCCCACCGCGAGAGAGCCTGCCCACCGATGCACGACGCCGTCTGGAAGCGATAGAAAGTTTCAGCGAGCTTGGCAGCGGCATGCACATTGCAATGCAGGACCTCGACATACGCGGAGCCGGCAACCTCCTGGGCGCCGAGCAGAGCGGATTCATTGCCGACCTGGGCTACGAGACATATCAGAAGATTCTTGCCGAGGCGGTGCACGAGCTCAAGGACGAGGAGTTCAGCGACATACTCACCCAGGAAGAGGAGAGCCGCAGCGAGACAGAGCGCTACGTCAAGGAGTGCTTTGTGGAGAGCGACCTCGAGCTGCTGTTCCCCGCACTTTATGTTCCCGACAGCAACGAGCGCATACTGCTCTACCGCGAACTGGACTCACTCACCGAGGAACGCGACATCATCGCCTTCAAGGCACGCATGAAAGACAGGTTCGGTGCGATACCCCCCGAGGGAGAGGAACTCATACGCATGGTAACCCTGCGCCGCAAGGCACAGAGCCTTGGTGTAGAGAAAATTTACCTTAAAGGCGGCAAGATGAACCTCTTCCTTGTAGACACCCGCAACGAGCGCTACTATACCAGCGAGACCTTCGGTACCATCATGAGCTACATTCCAAACAGCCCGTTCAAATGCAAGGTACGCGAGGGCGACGGACGCTGCATAATCACTGTAGAAAATGTCAAGAGCGTAGAGACAGCACTCGCTTTTGTCGAAGAGATCGAGAGACATTCCATAGCGCCTTATTAATTTAACTATTTTTAACTATTGGGGGGGGTAATATGCTATAAGTTGATTATATTTGCCATTGAAAACACTGAAATAGAAACTTCTAAAAAACAGACTATTATGAAAAACAGACTATTCTTGATGCTTTTTGCAGCAGTGGTGTTCACAGCCTGCGACAATGAAGATGAAGGATTATGGACTCATGATATCCCGGGGTTCGAAGCAAGAATCATTGTACTGGACAAGGATGGCAACAACCTCATGGACCCGAATTGCGAGAACAACATCATTGGTGAAATAAGCGCCACATACAACGGCGTGACTTATGAGTGCGAAGACCTGTTCGGTATATATGAAAAGCCCGAAACTGAAACAAGAGTAGCGTATACACCTTTCTTAGGCCTATATAATGCCGAATTCAAGTTTACACCATACGTGGGATTCGGTCCATTCGACGGACACACGGAATACGACAACGAAACAGTAACAATTGATTTGGGCGACGGGATACAGCACACTATGTCCGTATCCAATAAAGTAAAGATCAACGGCAAGCATGTGAATATAAAACGTTCAGTCACATGCGACGGCAAGGAAGCAGTTGATACATTAGGAATAACAGATGTATTTGTATTCATCAGATAACAACAGAATACATTAATTCTTGAACCGGAGTTGCAGTTCACTGCTGACTCCGGTTTTTATATACCGCACCTCCTTCCGCAAGAAGAGGTCTTTGGGCTCACCGGCAAAGTCTGGGGAGGGCTAAGCAAAAAGTTGAGTGATTTAGGAAAAGAGAGTAACAGAGCGAAAATAC
>CALCYA010000011.1 GCA_937906165.1 uncultured Bacteroidales bacterium
CCCGCTCTTGAGAACGGCAGCACATTCTTCGGCAGCCGCGTAGTGAACGACCTTGCACAGTTCAAGCAGCAGTCACAGGCAATCATAGCCAACCGTTACGATGCATGCCTCGACGACGTGAAGGACAAGGTTTATACACGCGACATCTTCCAGAGAGACTGACCCCGTAAGGAACACACCATACACATAAGACAGGATGAAAAAAGTAATCACATACGGCACGTACGACCTTCTTCACCAGGGACACATCAACCTGCTGCGTCGCGCCAAGGAGCTGGGCGACTACCTCATCGTGGGTGTCACAAACGACAGTTTCGACCGCGAGCGAGGCAAGCTCAACGTTTGCAACAACGTCCTCGAAAGGGTTGAGGCAGTAAAAGCGACAGGCCTTGCCGACCAGATAATAATAGAAGACTATTTCGGCCAGAAAATCGACGACATCCAGAAGTACGATGTCGACATCTTTGCCATAGGAAGCGATTGGGAAGGCAAGTTCGATTACCTTGGCGAGTATTGCAAGGTAGTATACCTGCCACGCACCGAGGGTATATCATCGACAATGCTGCGCGAGGAGAAACAGACAATCATCAGGGTGGGCATCGCCGGTTGCGGCAACATCGCCAAGCGCTTTGTACCCGAGGCAACATTCGTCAACGGCGTGGAAGTTGCCGGTGCATACGACCACAACCCCACAGTCCTGCAGGAGTTCGTGACAGCGAACAGGCTCGGCCAGGCATACAGCTCATACAGTTCAATGCTCGACGACGTCGATGCCGTATACATTGCCACCCCGCACCTGAGCCACTACGAGCTCAGCAAGCAGGCACTGCTTGCAGGCAAGCATGTACTATGCGAGATACCCCTGGTACTGGAAGAGGCCCAGGCGCGCGAGCTCTACACCCTTGCCGAAGAGCAGAAGAGAGTGCTCATGGAAGCACACAAGACAGCATACTGCCCCGCCTTCAACCATCTGATGGTCATGATAAAGAGCGGCGCCATTGGCGAAGTAGTCGACATAGAGGCATCCCTTTCACGACTGCTTCCCGACAAGACACGCCGCGAGTTCGACCCCTCACAGGCCGGCGGTTCAATGTACGAGTCCGCAGTTTACCCCCTGTTGCCCATCTTCAAGCTTCTGGGCACAGAGTACAAAGGGCTGAACATATACTCACGCATGGAGAACGGTGTCGACATATACACCAAAGGCGTCATGCGCTACCCTTCCGCCGTATGCTCGTTCAAGCTGGGATTGGGTGTGAAGACCGAGGGCAACCTCATAATCTCCGGCACCAAGGGATACGCCTATGTAGAGGCTCCCTGGTGGAAGACCGATTATTTCGAACTCCGCTACGAGGACCGGAACAAGAACAAGAAGTTCTTCTACAAGTGGGACGAAGAAGGCCTGCGTTACGAGATACAGGAGTGGATATCCTGCATACTCAACGGGCGTCTCTCGTCGTCACGTCTCACAAAACGCGAGAGCATAGCCATGGCAAGCGTCATGCAGCAGTTCACCGAACGTAAAAACTTCATCGAGATATGAAAACAGCAATAGTCACAGGCGGCACGTCTGGTATCGGGTTGGGAGTAGCAAGGATGCTGCTATCAAAGGGATATCATGTATACGCCACATATGTAGGTCCCGATTTTGACGAAAAGATAGATAATTTCGAGCCCGTAAAGGTAGACCAGACCAAGCGCGAGGAACTTTACCGTTTCATCAGCCACATAAAGCAGAACTGCGAAAGCGTGGACTGCATAGTATGCAATGCAGGAATGAGCATCAGAAAACCATTCACCCAAGGCACCGACCAGGACTGGGATGCAATGATGGAGGTTGCCGTCAACTCACATTACATACTGGTGCGCGAGCTTTTCGGGCTCATCCCGCAAGGGTCAAGGATAATCTTCACCGGCTCGCAGATGGGCCTCATGCCCCACGCCATGGTGCTGGCCTACGGAGTCACAAAGGCAGCCGTGCACGCCCTTGCCAAGAACCTTGTCAAGGAGTTCGAGGGCACAGGCACCACCGTGAATGCCATAGTACCGGGGTTCGTCGAGACCCCATGGCAGAAGGAAAAGCCCGAGGAGATAAAGCAGAACATATACCGCAAAACAGCCATACACCGCTTCGCCAGCGTTGACGAGGTTGTCGACGCCTACAGGTTCTGCATAGACAACCCCTTTGTCAACGGTAGCCTCATTGAGGTCAACGGCGGCTACAGCTACAAGTAGCACAAGGTCGCCAGGCTCCGTCATCCCAATGAAAGCAGAAAGGGTTGTCAGGCCGGTGAAGGAGTTCTTCCGTTTGCAACACAATAGCAAAAACAATAAAGAAGAATAAAATAAAATTCACTATCTTTACAAGATAAAAACAAAGACAAGTGGTGGAAAGCAGAAAACCACAGCCCCAACCCCACCCTGCAGGAGCCTGACCGTTCCTGCAGGGACAAAAAGAAGAAAAATGAAACGGATAAAAATATTTATAAGCAGTGTTCAGAGTGAGTTTGCCGAGGAGCGAGCTATGCTTTGTCATTATATCCGGACAGATGTTCTGTTGGGAAAGTTCTTTGAACCATTTATATTTGAAGAAGTTCCTGCCAATGAATATTCCACAAGCCACGTCTATTTGAAAGAAGTGGAGCTATGTGATATTTATCTGGGACTGTATGGTAATCTTTATGGATATGAGGATGAAGAGGGCATTTCTCCGACAGAACGTGAGTATGATTTGGCAGCGACTCTTCATAAAAGTCGTTTAATATATATCAAGAGCATTGGAGAGGAGAAAAGACATCCCAAAGAGACGGCTTTGATACGAAAGGTAGAGCGTGATATCGTGCGCAAGACTTTTGTGGATGTTGACGGTTTGCGAACTTCTGTATATGCTTCATTAATTCGCTATTTGGAGGAAAAGGAATATATCCG
>CALCYA010000012.1 GCA_937906165.1 uncultured Bacteroidales bacterium
AATGTTTTGTCTGTGTTAAAAAGATATTCCCCCTATAGTTTGCAGGTGAACCGAATACATGATTACATATATAATAAAAACCGCGTTCGCTTTCACAAGCAAACGCAGTTATCAAACAAACACCATAAATCATTTCCCTTACTGAAATTAATTAATCCAGCAGAGGCAGTGCAATATTACTGCAAATCCATGGTTATGTCATTTTCATAATAAAGACGATGTTTGCCTTTTCACAGCCTCACACCAGATATGTACAGATCGGCTGCAAACAAGGATAACCACATCAGAATGTCTCAATCCTGTTCACCACCTTGAAGAGTGCACACACATCATTCTTGTTGATGGGGAACGAAGGATAATTAGGCGAAACGCACCAGATGAGGTTCGGGTCGTTGTTGTCGTGATAGCAGCGTTTTATCATCCTGTTCTCATTTGTCACAACCATATACACTGCGCCATGCACGATACCCTCGGAACGGTCCACTCTTTTCACGCCCACAATGTCACCGTCATTGAACTCCGGCTCCATAGAACTACCCGAAACGGGGAAATAGAAATCGGCCTGACTTGTCGGGATTGATATGTATGCCGAAGGTTTCTCGTTTGCAGGATCAAAGGAATCACGCAGACCTGCACTCAAAGGCAGGTCGTCATAAAAAGGTATAGTGCATACCTTGGGAGCCTCTTCGCCCACAAGCATAGCACCCTCGCCGGCGATAAGCCATGCCGGAGAAATCTCGGGAACATTGTTCAGGATTGCATATACAATTTCCATACTGATATTACCACCCTCGTTAACCTGTCTGTTAAGAGTACGTTGCGGAACGCCGAGGAACTTACTTGCACGGTTCACGTTCATTCCAATATGCTTCAACACAGCCACAACTCTCTCCTTAATACTGTTATCCATAATCGTTATTGTTAGTTATCAGTTTATAATTATAACATTCAATTTAGAAAGATTCAATTTTAGCTTTTTAGGGCTAAAACAACAACTCGAATCAAAAAATCCACATTACATTTGCTGCCACAGACAGCTATACGTATAACAACATATACAGACAACTGCCACAAGCAAAGGTCAAGCGCAAACATAGCACATTTTGGCAAATACAGCAACTAAATAAAGGAAATATTGACGAAAGACGTAAAAAAAACGATAAAAATAAGGATAAAAAGCAAAATTACTATGAAGACCAATCTATTCAGGCAACTCAAGTATCTTTTTGAGGTTCTTCAAGAGAAGACTCGCGAATGGTGTGCAATGTTCAGGAACATATTCAGGGACGACAGCAATGCAGCAAGGAACATTACCGTGACATATTCCATGAAACAGGAATACTCAAATGCGGAATTCGTGCGCAATTTCCTCGGCGAAAGGACAAGAATAGCCGCATACAACGGTTATCGGATAATCTTTGACAACGAATTCACCTCGGACGTCAAAGAAGAAATCGGTAGGGTCACACTAACCTGCAGAGGGCGTTACATTGACCATGCCACGCTAATCGAGGGAGAACCTACAGGCAAAGACAACAGACTTATCCATTGGAAATTCAACAAAGAAGCAATATCATGAAAGCAGAAGTTCTGGTATCGTTACAGTTAACAGCAATAATAATAATGATCGCTTGCGGTCCAATGCTATTCAGCAGCATTTTAGCAACAATCCTGTTCATATCGGCATTCTACATATTCATACGGTGCAGCATCTACATCGAGAAGAATGCCAAGCGATTGTTAAGGGAGTGCAACCGCAGAAAAGAATAAGACACTGCATCAATTACAACAAAGGGAGCGATTGAAAATTTCGCTCCCTTTGTTGTAATCATAAATGAATCCACATCACCTCATCCTGTTGTTCCACGCCGGCTGCATCTCAATCTCAAGCCCGGTCACCCTGCTCTGCGAAGAGAGTTCGCCGCATACTGCAAAAATATAGTATCTGTACGACTGCGACGGGAAATAAGGGAACTTCAGGTCCTGTACCTCATCATAACACTCCCTGCCGGCAAGCAGTCCGTAGTTTATGCCGTCGTTACTGCCGAACATGTAACATGCGACAGCCGGCAAGCCGGGAGTCCGTGCCGATACAGGCGCGGCATAAGCATGCAGCATCAGCTGAATGATACGTTTGGGGAGTTTGGTTCCCCACAGCTGCGGACGGGTGAGAAGAAACACCTTGTTGTCACCTGAGTACGAATCGACAAACCTTTTGACCTTGCAACCGGCTACTCCATTCGCAAAGAGGGCAGGTACTGCCGCATGACCTATGAATCCGTCGGCCACAATATCAGTGCAGCTCCAGCTACCGCTCTGCAATGAATATATGTAGCTGTAGCCGAATTTGGGATTTGCCACCACAATCTCATTCATCGCCGGCAGATAGCCGATTGTAGCATCTGTGATATAATCGATAAAATCCACGGTCGCAGAACCGGCAGGCAGCTGCATCATTGCAAGTATATTCGCAATGAGCCTGTTTGTGAGAATCTTTTCCACAGCATCGGCACTCCCTTCCAGGCAGGCTGAAATATTCTTCAGTTTCCCGCCACTCATGAGCATCACCCCCTTCGGGCCCACAAACACCACAGCCCCGTCGATACCGCAAACCGACTCAGGGTTCACACACACCTCACGCGACAGAGGATAAGAGCCAAGATAGGCTACCGTACCCGAGGCATCTACCGACATTGCCCATATGCCGTCACTGCAAAAAAGGAAAAGAGGATGCTGTCCGAACTGTCCCTGAGACAGTTCCACCGTATTGCTTGCAAGAGCCACCACGCGTCCCTGAGTCGGAGTATATGTACACTTCGCAGGGAACACGAAAGGGTTCTCTACAGCCGATACCTTAAGCACATTCTCACGCAGTTCGTAAGGATTAGTTTCACTGGCATCAATATCACCCTCAACCGTTTTCCACCTGCTGTCAACAGGGATATTGCAGATATCTACAGTATCTTCTGCTGCCGACAGCATTTCACTGTTCAGATACTGCGCCTGGTCCAGATGACGGTGCGGAGTGAGTGCAAAGTTCCTGCTCACATATTTTGAGCCATCATATAGTGTTATACACATCTCGAAGGCGCGGGCATCGGGATAAGAGAGCAATGGCGACAGTTCAAACCTATTGTTGCCATACGGCAGTTCCACATTCCTGTACTCGCGCACTACAGCCGATACCTCTTGGATGGTCTTTATCCGGATCTTAATGACAATATGCTCCACGACAGCCTTGGCAGCAGAAGCGTTTTTCAGGAAAAGAGGGTCATACCCTTTAAAGAACCACGACTTGAGCGCAGCGATATGCAACCTGTTGTTGAACATATAACTGCACGAAGGGGCAAGCGAGCTGTACTGGCACTCGTCATTGGCAAGCGAGGGTTGCAGCACCAGGTTCAGCTGCGACACATTATCCAAAGAATCGACCAACCGGCCCTCGATATCATACTCAGCAATGCGGTAATAATGGGCAGCCGATGTTATGTCACCGCTCAGTTCCTCAAGGCTCTTATCGGTATATACATCATACTCGGCCACCTGACGGTCACCTCCAACACTGCTTGCCGCACGCCTGACACTCTCCACCTTCTTGCCCATAATGGAACCTGTTGTAAAGAGGTCTATCCCGACCACAATATTTTTCCAGTTCTCGAGATTGATGTCCGAGAACACGAACTTTGGCTTGAAACCAAGCACCATCACAATATATTTTGACGGCATGGTGTTGCCCGATGCCTCATACTTGAGATTGCCGCTATCGCGCTTTATACCGTTCACTTCGTTGTCATCACTGACATACATGGCAGGCGAGACGGCAATATATGAGCCGTCGTAGAGCCTGAGCGCAAACTTGAACAGCGCCCTGTCAATGTAGTAGCCGTTACGGTTATGGACCGAGATAGCCTCGTCGAAGAAACCTTTGGCATTGTAATACCATGTACTCCCGATACCCTCGTTTCCCGAGGTATAGTATTCGTTCTCGGTCACCGTACGGCTCAACTTGGATTGTATAGTGATGTCCAGCGACGGCATTGGCGGCCTTTCACCCAGCCATATATAGTGGCCGTCGTTGTAGAGGATGTAGAATATCCCTGTGTCTGTGATACAGCTGACGATGTAGCCCATGAACTCCACGTTACGCACCCCACGCAGTGAGGGAAAAAGGAAATTGCCGTCGGAATCTTTCTGCAACGTCCATACCTTGTCATATATGTGCAGTACCGGGGTCTGCTCATCGGTAAGGCACAGATAACACCCTGCCGCCTCGTGCCACAGAATGCGCGAATAGGCATACCCGAGAGCGGCCACATCCACAGGACGCCCTACAGGCACCATTGAACCGTCCTTGACGCGCATATTCATAACCTCGATACACTCGCCCTCATGAGCAAGCATATTATCAGTGTTCCTTACAACACCCTTAAATGAAAAAATCTTATGCATAATAAAAAACAATTAAATCCACAGCGAGGGAGCGATAATTAAACGGAAAAACGGAAAACGTTAATCGTTAATTCGTTTATCGTTAATCGTTATCCCTCAACCTGCATTCCTCACCTGTTTTAGGGGAGGTGCCCAACGGGCGGAGGGGTC
>CALCYA010000013.1 GCA_937906165.1 uncultured Bacteroidales bacterium
TAATGTTTTGTCTGTGTTAAAAAGATATTCCCCCTATAGTTTGCAGGTGAACCCAAAACTCTGTTTTGTCATTATGACCATACCTTAATGAAAAAAACAAAAGAGGTTTTGTTTTACGAAACCACTTCGCTCGCTGAAAAACATTAAAGTAGACTTTATGTTTTACCCGCTTAATTGTGGCTTTTGATTCGCTCCGCTCCAGCATGACAAGTGCTGTAGTTTTTGTCATTTTTCGGGCAAAACCCTCAACAACACGTCTGAGCAGAGCGAAGAATCTCTGTGTGCGGTTTTTATCTCCTCAGTCACTTCGTGGTAGTTCCTCATGAGGAGAACTATTGTTTTGTATTCCGCGTAATGACATTGACTCCATTATTCCAGGACCATATGACGTCGGGGCCGCTCTTTTTTTTGTAGCTTCTTTTTTATGCTGTTTTGTTCGTTTTTCTGCCTGAAGGGGCGGAAAAACGATTTTTTTTTCTATTTTTGCGTTTTATGCGAAATTAGGATAAATAGATACGTTAGATGCGAGTAATAGACTATATAAACTCCTCTGATAAGACTGCCTTTTCGTTCGAGGTTCTGCCTCCGCTCAAAGGCACGGGTACCGGCAGACTGTTCGGTAACATTGACCGTCTTATGGAGTTCAATCCCGGATATATAAACATAACAACCCACCACAGCGAGCCTGTGTACCAGAATCTGGGCAACGGAACGTTCAAACTGAGCAGCATACGCCGCCGTCCGGGCACTGTGGCTGTGGCTACAGCAATACATCACCGCTACAATGTGCCGGTGGTGCCTCATATACTTTGCGACGGCTACACGCTCGATGATACCGAGTATGCGCTCATTGACCTGCAGCTGTCGGGTATCAACGATATCCTTGTGCTGCGCGGCGACAAGTGCAAGGGTGATGCGAATACAGCTCCTGCAAAGAGGGGCAACGTGCATGCCATTGACCTTATACGTCAGGTGAACCGTTTCAACGAAGGTTTTTTTGCAGACGGCTCGGCAATGAAAGAGAAGGGTGTGCCGTTCTCGTTCGGTGTGGCGTGCTACCCCGAGAAGCATGAGGAGGCACCGAACATGGAGAGTGACCTTGCCGTGCTCAAGCAGAAGGCAGACGAGGGTGCTGCATACGCGGTGACACAGATGTTCTTCGACAACCGCAAATATTTCTCTTTTGTGGAGCGTGCGCGCGCAGCGGGAATAACAATCCCCATTATCCCGGGAATAAAGCCGATACACCGCCTCTCGCAGCTGAATGTGCTGCCCAAGACTTTCCGTGTGGACCTTCCTGCGGAGCTTGTTGCCGAGATTGAGCGTTGCAAGGACGATGCATCGGTGGCTCAGGTGGGGCGCGAGTGGGGCATAAGGCAGTGCCGCGAACTTATGGAGCATGGCGTTCCGAGTATTCATTTTTATACTCTAAACGCGTTCGATAGTGTATATGAAATAGCAAAGGCGATATACTGATGGGTGTTTTCTTCAAAGATGTGATAGGACAGAGGGGCGTAATCGAGCAGTTGCGCCGCAGTGTCGACAGCAACCGTCTGGCGCACGCCTTGCTTATAACCGGTCCGCGCGGTAACGGCAAGCTTGCCATTGCCATTGCTCTTGCCAACTATCTGTTGTGCGGCAAGGGACAGGGCGATGCCTGTGGCGCCTGTCCGGCATGTGTAAAGCTGAACAAGTTCATCCATAGCGACCTGCATTTTGTCTTTCCTGTAAAGAAAAAGAAGGGTGGCAGCGATAATCCTGTGAGTGACGATTATATCAACGAGTGGCGTGAGATGCTTTCGAAAGGGGCTTATTTCAGCTACGATGACTGGCTCGAGAAGCTTGACCTTGAGAACCAGCAGCCGATGATATATGAGCGCGAGAGTGCCGAGATATTGCATAAGCTCTCGATGCAGGCACGCGAGGGCGGCTGGAAGGTGGTTATTATATGGCTGCCCGAGAAGATGAAGGAGGTGGGTTCCAACAAGCTGTTGAAGATTATCGAGGAGCCTCCAAAGGATACGCTGTTCCTGCTTGTGTCGGAGGAGCCCGACAAGATTATCGCCACCATACAGAGCCGTACACAACGTGTAGAGGTGCCTCGCATCGCGCAAGAGGATATGGAGAATGCCTTGCAGGCGCGTATGGGCCTCACATTCGAGGATGCCAAGATGATTGCGCAGCAGAGTGCAGGCAACTGGGAGCAGGCCGAGGAACTGCTGTCATTGAGTGAGGACAAGGCGCGTTACCTTGAGCTCTTCATGCAGCTTATGCGCGTTGCTTACGCACGCGACATACGTGCAATGAAGACATGGAGCGAGCAGGTGGCGGCATTGGGACGCGAGCGTCAGAAGCGCTTGCTCTACTACTGCCAGCGTATGATACGCGAGAACTTCATAATGAACTTCAAGGAGGAGAGCATGGTTTATATGTCGCAGGCCGAGCGTAACTTCTCGGTACGTTTCTCCCCTTTTGTGAACGAGCGCAACATATTCGGCATCATGGAGGAGCTATCCGAGGCCCAGAGACATATTGAACAGAATGTAAATGCAAAAATGGTCTTCTTCGACATGTCGTTGAGGATGATTGTTTTGATAAAAAATAGATAAATGGATAAAAGATATAAGGAGAGCAACGGCTGTGCCGGTATCTGCTGCAAGGGATGCGGCAAGATGGATGCTCCGTTGAACACTTTCGACTGGCTTGCATGTGTGCCCGGCAATGAGGAGTATACCGACATTGTCGAGGTGCAGTTCAAGAACACCCGTAAGGGCTATTACAAGAACAGTAACAATATCCCCTTGCAGAAGGGTGACATTGTTGCCGTTGAGGCTACTCCCGGTCACGACATAGGCAAGGTGACGATGACAGGCCGCCTGGTGCTGCTGCAGCTGAAGAAGACCCGTCTCACTCCCGAGAGCGAGTTCAAGCGTGTGTACCGCAAGGCACGTCCGGTGGACATGGAGAAATATGAGGAGGCCAAGGCTCGCGAACACGATACCATGATACGCTCACGTCAGATTGCAAAGGACCTCAATCTTGAGATGAAAATCGGTGACGTGGAGTATCAGGGCGACGGCCAGAAGGCTATATTCTATTATATTGCCGACAACCGTGTCGACTTCCGTCAGCTCATCAAGGTGCTTGCCGATGTTTTCAAAATCAAGATTGAGATGAAGCAGATCGGTGCGCGTCAGGAGGCGGGCCGCATCGGCGGTATCGGTCCCTGTGGCCGCCCACTCTGTTGTGCTGCTTTCACAACCAATTTCGTTTCGGTATCGACATCTGCAGCGCGTTTCCAGGATATCTCCCTCAACCCGCAGAAGCTTGCCGGCCAATGTGCAAAGCTCAAGTGTTGTCTCAACTATGAGGTTGATGCTTACGTTGAGGCTTCGCGTGCTCTGCCGTCACGTGACATTGAACTCGAGACACAGGACGGTACATATTACTTCTTCAAGTGTGATATTATGCGCGGTGAGATAACATATTCCACCGACAAGCATATTCCTGCGAATCTTGTTACCATTACGGGACGTCGTGCATTCAGCGTAATTGAGATGAACAAGCGTGGCGAGCGCCCCGAGAGTCTTCAGGCAGGTGGTGCCCAGGAGCCCAAGCGTTCGGCTGACCTCCTTGAGCAGGAGAATATTAACCGCTTCGACAATGCATCACGCGGTGGCAAGAAGCGTCGCAAGGGTGGTGGCGGCAATAACAACAACCGCCCCGAGCAGAGAAGAAACAATGACCGTAGGGATAGAAAGCGCAAGGATGCTCCAAAAGGCGAGTAAAACGGTTCTGTTGCTTGTGACAGCACTGCTCTGCAGCTGCGGAGAGGTGCTGTTCCATGAATTCCACAGCGTCGAAGGGCGCAAGTGGAGCAGAAATGATGTCCTTAGTTATTGCTATGACGGCTCATTGACACCCACGGACAATACCGGGTATCTCCTCTCTGTCGAGGCACGTACCGATGCATCGTACAGCTACAAGAACATTGTTGTACGCGTTGAGACGTTTGACGGAGAGGGTGGTGAACTTCTCTCTGCCGATACTCTTTGTTGCAGTGTATATGCCGACGACGGCCGCCGTGAGGGTTCTACGGCCGGTGCGCTTTATCAGGTGGGCAGTGAAGAGGCTTTCATTGTAAAAGGAACTTGTGACACGGTCGTGATGCGCCTGTCACATATTATGGAATCCGAAGAACTGTGCGGAGTGTCCGATGTGGGCATCAGACTCTGCTCTTCTGTTCACGGTCAGCATCAATCCTCAGGAATGTGAACAGCAGGATAGAGAAGCCCAGGAATGACGAACCTCCGTAGCTGAAGAACGGTAACGGAATTCCTATCACAGGCGTTATTCCTATCACCATTCCTATGTTGATGGCAAAGTGGAAAAAGAATATCGAGGCAAGCGAATATCCGAATGCACGCCCGAACCTGTCATCCTGCCGTTCGGCAAGTGCCATCAGTCTCAAAATGAACATCACAAAGATTATCATCACGAATGTGGCTCCCATGAAGCCTTGCTCCTCACCGATGGTGCAGAAAATGAAGTCGGTATCCTGCTCGGGGACATAGTCGAGCTTTGTCTGCGTGCCGTTGAGGAAGCCTTTGCCGGTGAGTCCGCCCGAGCCTATGGCAATCTTTGACTGGTGTACGTTGTAGCCTGCTCCGGCAAGGTCCTCTGTAAGGCCCAGGAGCACCTCGATGCGCACCCTCTGGTGCGGTTTCAGTACATTCTGCATAACGTAGCTGCATGAGTGGAAGAATACTACTGCTCCCACAATGTAGAGCGCTATCCAAAGGTTTTTCTGTTCCTTGCCCAATCTTATGCGTATAAGCAGATAGCAGATATTGAATGCAAGCAACAGGTACTGTGTATACATTATGTTGAACTCGATGAGATACACGGCTGTCCAGTAAGAGAGCAGCGTGACTGCTGCATTTGCTATGAGCAGGGTGATGAATGTCCGGTCGTGCTTACACCAGAACTTTACCATTGCTATCGAGAATATCTGTATGAGCACCGTAACGGCATAAGGCCCGATCTTTATTGGGATTGACTCGAAATCCACCTGGCCGTATTTTATTCCAACAACAAAATATACCACGGCACTTACGCCCATCAGCAGGAACAGGCCTGTCATCCCCTCACGGTAAAGCACAAGGAAGAATGCGAAATATACCAATGCGCTTCCGGTCTCTTTCTGCCCCACGATTATTGCCATGGGGAGCATTATGAGACCGATGCATTTGGCAAGATCAATATTGTTGCTTATGTTGAACTCGCGCCGTCCTATGAACGCTGCAAGGGTGAGCGCAGTAGCGAACTTCATGAACTCTGCGGGCTGTATGCTGAACGAACCTATGGATATCCAGGAGTGTGAACCTTTGATATCTTTGGAGATGAATATGGTTACGATACACAGGATAAGGGTGGCTATGTATATCAACCATGACAGATTACGGTATGTGTGTGTCTTTATGCAGAGCAGGAAAGCACCGAACAGCATCGATACTCCCATCCACATGGCCTGTTTGCCTGTACGTTCTCCGGGGTCGAGGAACTCAAGGTAGCCTGTCTCTACGTAGCTGTAGCTTGCACCGCATATTGCAAGCCACCCCATGAATGCAAGGGATGCGTAGAGGAGCAGTGTCCACCAGTCTATCTTCCAAAATATGCTACCTCTCTTCTGTTCCATAATAAATTACTCTGTTCTGTATCTCCAATGCTTTCTCTTTGCTTGCTTCGGACAGCTCGCCGTTCAGGTATTTCTCCATTAGCAGGGCTCCTATGGGCACTCCGTATGTGGCTCCGAAGCCTCCGTTCTCAACATATACGGCAATTGCAATCTTGGGGTCGTTCATCGGGGCGAATCCCATGAATGCCGAGTGGTCCTTTCCTTTGTTCTGTGCTGTTCCTGTCTTTCCGCACACGTCAAGTCCCGGGATGTTCGCTGCACGGCATGTTCCGTCAGTTACTGCCATACGCATACCTTCTACAACCTCTTCGTATGCCTTGCGGCCCACTTTTGTGCTCTTCGGTATACGGTATGTGCTGTCGATTTCTTCGCCTTCGATGCCCTTTACAAGGTGCGGGGTAATGTAGGTGCCTCTGTTTGCTATTGTAGCTCCGAGGTTGGCAATCTGCAATGGTGTGAGTGTAACCTCGCCCTGACCGATAGCGATACTTATGACTGTTACTGCGCGCCAGTAGTTCCCGTAATGCCTTGTGTAGTACTCGGCGTTAGGTATCATTCCACGTACCTCTCCCGGCAAGTCAATTCCGAGCTTGTAGCCGAATCCCATCGATACCATATAGTCGCGCCACACGTTCATAGCCTCCTTTGTACCTCCTTTGTATTTGCTTGAACCGAACATCCTGTGCAGGCCCCAACAGAAGTAGGCGTTGCAAGATGTCGCTATAGCCGGTTTCAATGGGGTAGGTGATGAGTGCGCGTGGCATCCTAACTTGAACCTGTTGAATACGAAACCGCCGTGGCAGGGGAAACTGGTCTCGGGGGTTATGATGTCCTCCTCAAGGAATGTGAGCGCCTGTGAGGTCTTGAATGTGGAGCCCGGTGGATATGTACCCATTATGGCGCGGTTCAATAGTGGCTTACGCTTGTCGTTAGAGAGTTCCTTGTGGTTCTTTCCGCGTTGGCGTCCTGTGAGCAATGAGGGGTCGTACGATGGCGATGATACCATACACAATACCTCGCCTGTCGCAGGCTCGATGGCTACAATGCTGCCAATCTTGTTCTGTAGCAACTGCTCGCCCAGTTCCTGCAATTCAATGTCAAGGCTCAGGGTGAGGTCCTTTCCGCGTGTGGCGGGCTGGTCGTGTGCACCATTGTTGAGGCTGCCCTGTATACGCCCGTGAGCATCACGCAAAAGTATTTCCATTCCCTTTTCGCCTCTCAACTTTTCCTCGTATGAGGCCTCAAGGCCTTGTGTGCCTATGTAGTCACCACGGCGGTAATAGGGGTTCTTGTCGATGGTTGATTGCGATACCTCGCCGATGTCACCCATTAGGACGCCTGCGGCATTGTAGTTGTATTGTCTTATGGAGCGCTTACGCAGATAGAATCCCGGAAAGCGGAACAGCTTCTCCTGGAATTGGGCGAACTCCTCTCCCGACAGCTGTGTGATGAACACCTGCTCTGTATATGTCGAGTAGCCTGGATTCAGTCTTCTGTCCTTGACTCTCGCCATTCTCTCGTCATACTCTTCGCGCGTCATTCCCAAGGCGTTGCACAGCTCGTCAACGTCCACACTCTTTGCCTCGCGTGGAATGAATGTGACGTCGTACGACGGTTGGTTATATACCAGCAGCTTGCCGTTGCGGTCGTACATGTGTCCACGTGCAGGGTATATGGTCTTCTTGTAGTATGCGTTGTTGTCGGCCTGCTCTTTGTAGCCCTCGTCTTGCAGCTGAATGTTGAAAAGACGTATGATGTATGTGACAAGGACAAGAATGACCACTCCTGCCAGGATATATTTGCGGCTGTCGAAGCTGTAGTCTTTCATCGTGTCACTTGCGGAATGAGAAGCATTCTGCAACCACTACAAAAAGCATTGTAAGCAGTGTGCTTGATGCAATGCTTATGAGCAGAGGAACAAAATTGCTTATGGTGAACAGTTCCAGAAGGAACAGGATAATGTAGAAAAGGAGTATACACATAAGGGCATACACGAGATATCCGCCCCACTTGATGCTCTTTACACCGGGGACAAAGTCATCGGGCAGGCCTTTGTGCGTGAAGGTAGCCAGAAATGTGTTGCGTGCAAATCCCATGGCAGTTGCGGCCGCGGTGTTCATTCCAGGGGTGTCACCGAATATGTCAACGGCAAGGCCAAAGAGGAATCCCCACAGCATCAGCGTATTGGTGGATGTGTGGCGTGGCAGCTTGAGCAGGAATATCAGGTAAATGTATGCAGTAGCATAGCCAAACAGGTGTATGTGGCTGAATATGAGCACCTGGACAACCGTCAGGAGCACAAAGTTGCGTATGTTTGTCAATGTACTGCTTGTCATTTCGTCTTGTTTATGCTCATTTCGAGTGTGTCCTGTTCCAGTTTGTTTTCGTTACCTACTACAAATAGGTTGTCGATGCTTGCAAAGTCAACAAACAGCCTTACCCTCGCACGGTAGAACATGCCGTCGTCGGAGTCCTCAAGGCGTTCGATCTCGCCCACGGGAATGTCTGCCGGGAATATTGATGAGAAGCCGCTTGTCACCACAGTGTCCCCCTGCTGGAAGATGGCATAACGCGGCAGGTCAATGAGGTATGAGTATTGCAGTTCCTTGCCGTGCCAGCGGAGTGTACAGAAACTGTTGCTTCCCTTTACGCGGCAACTGAGCATACTTTTGCTGTTGAGCAACGGCATCACAAGCGAGAAATTTCCCGATGTCTGGTATATGATACCTACGACACCCTTGTCGTTGAACACACCCATCTCGGAGCTGATACCGTCGTTTTCGCCCTTGTCAATGGTGATGAAGTTGTTCACCTTGTTCAGCGAGTTGTTCACTGCGTGAGCTGTGCTGAAACGGAAATCGCCTTTCAAAGGTGCTGCGAAACTGTTGGCCGCAAGGGCTGTGCTGTCCTTGAACGATGCAAGTTCCTGCTTCAGCTGTTCAATCTCGCTGATTAGCGCCCTGTTCTGCTCTACAAGAGACTCGTTCTCGTCGCTGAGTCCGAAGTAGCCGTCAACATCGCTCATAAAAGAGTAGATGTTGCCTGCGACCTCGTTTGTCGATGTGAACATCGCGGCGTTCTGGTAGCGGTTGAAACTGAACAAAAGCACAAAACTGATTCCTTCCAAAATAATGAAAAGGAACCAGTGATTGTGCTTTATAAGGAAATTCAGTATCTGCTGCACTCTTCTCTAAATTAGTTGTTGACGTTTTACGCCTTATCTCATCAGGAACGGATAGCTAAGGTCGTTGAGAGCGAGCGCAGTTCCCTTTGCCACGCAGTAGAGAGGATTCTCGGCAATGTGGAAAGGAATGTTTATCTTGTTCGACAAGCGCTTGTCAAGACCTCTCAAGAGGGCACCGCCGCCGGCAAGATAGATACCGTTGTGTACAATGTCGGCATAGAGTTCAGGTGGTGTGTGCTCCAGTGCGCTGATAATCGCGTTCTCAATCTTGATGATTGACTTGTCGATACAGTGTGCAATCTCCTGATAGCATACAGGCACCTCGATAGGCATTGCAGTGATACGGTTAGGACCGTGTACGATGTAGTCCTGTGGAGCCTCATCGCCAAGGTCTGTGAGTGCAGAGCCCACGTGAATCTTGATACGCTCGGCCATACGCTCGCTGACGCGTACGTTGTGCTGGCGGCTCATGTAATCCTGGATGTCGGCTGTGAAGTCGTCACCCGCTGTGCGCAGTGAACCGTTAGATACGATACCGCCCAATGAGATAACGGCAATCTCTGTTGAACCGCCACCTATGTCAACCACCATGTTGCCTTCGGGCGCGGTAACGTCAAGACCGATACCGAGTGCCGAAGCCATTGGCTCATAGATGAGATATACGTCACGTCCTCCTGCATGCTCGGCAGAGTCGCGTACGGCACGGAGCTCTACCTCGGTAGAGCCGTAAGGTACGCCAATCACCATACGCAGTGAAGGGGTGAACAACTTGCTGCCCATGTTGACCTTGTCAATGAAGCCGCGCATCATCATTTCGCAGGCATAGAAGTCTGCGATGACACCGTCCCTCAAGGGACGTATTGTCTGTATGTTGGGGTTGGTCTTCTCGTGCATCTGCTTTGCCTTCTCACCAACCGCAATCATCTTTTTCTGTCCGTCGATGGCAACTACCGAAGGCTCGTCAACAACAATCTTGCCATTGTACGATACAATGGTGTTGGCTGTTCCGAGGTCGATAGCGACATCCTGTGTGAATGAAAATAGACCCATTCTGTTGTTCTGTTTTTGGAGTTTCTGATTAGAAGCTGTTTAAATTTCTAATAAATGTTTTTCTTATATTGGAAGCTGTCATTTCGTTGTTTTTTATATTCAAAAATGTCTGTTTCAACCTTTTTCGCGGTTACATAGCCCGCTATGCACCCTTGAAAAAGGAACAAACATCCTATTTTTGCTCTATAAAAAACTTAACGATATAAATTTAAACAGCTTCTTAATGTTTGAAGTGACGGAAGCCGGTGATTACCATTGCAACACCGTTCTCGTCGCAGTAGTCTACTGACTCCTTGTCTCTGATTGAGCCGCCCGGGTGTACAACGGCTGTAACACCTGCCTTGTGTGCAATCTCAACACAGTCGGGGAATGGGAAGAACGCATCGCTTGCCATTACGCTGCCCTCGAGAGAGAAACCGAAGTTGCCTGCCTTCTCGATTGCATGTCTCAATGAGTCAACACGTGATGTCTGGCCCACACCGCTTGCTATGAGCTGCTTGCCCTTTGCAAGTACAATGGCGTTGCTCTTGCTGTGCTTCACAATCTTGTTGGCAAAGAGCATATCCTCGATCTCGCTATCCTTTGGAGCAACCTTTGATACCACCTGAAGGTCGGCTGCTGTCTCAACCTTCGCGTCGCGGTCCTGTACAAGGACACCGTTGAGAACGCTGCGGAATGTCTTCTCGGGCATTGCAGTCTGCTTCTGGATGAGGATGATGCGGTTCTTCTTCAGCTTGAGTACCTCAAGAGCGTCGGCATCATAGCTTGGAGCGATGATTACTTCGAAGAAGATCTCGTTCACCTTCTCGGCTGTGGCCTTGTCGACATTTGCATTTGCGATGAGCACACCGCCGAATGCCGATACCGGGTCACCTGCAAGGGCTGCATCCCATGCCTCGGCCAATGTGGGGCGTGAAGCAAGGCCGCAAGCGTTGTTGTGCTTGAGGATAGCGAATGTTGTCTCGCCGGCAAAGTCGTTGATGAGTTCAACGGCAGCGTTGATATCAAGCAGGTTGTTGTAAGAAATCTCCTTACCGTGAATCTGCTCGAGCATATCATTGAAGTTGCCGTAGAAAGCACCCTTCTGGTGAGGGTTCTCACCGTAACGCAGTGACATCGGTGTGTCGTTTGTCTGACGGAAAGCGCTCTTGTCCTCCTTGTCGAACCAGTTGAAGATTGCAGAGTCATAAGCCGATGAAACAGCGAATGCCTCACGTGCGAAGAAACGGCGCTCCTCAAGTGTCGTTTCTGCACCCTTGCTCTTGAGAATCTCGTGGAGTGGAGCATACTGTGCCTTGCTTGCGACAATGACAACGTCGTTGAAGTTCTTCGCAGCACCGCGGATGAGCGAGATACCGCCTATGTCAATCTTCTCGATGATGTCAGCATCGCATGCACCCGAAGCAACAGTCTGCTCGAATGGGTAGAGGTCAACAATCACCAGGTCAATCTCGGGAATCTCGTACTGTGCCATCTGCTGCTGGTCCTTCTCAAGCTCTCTGCGTCCGAGGATACCGCCAAATACTTTCGGGTGAAGTGTCTTCACACGGCCACCAAGGATTGAAGGATAGCCGGTGAGGCTCTCTACTGCAGTGCAAGGAATGTTCAATGATTCGATGAACTGCTGTGTGCCACCTGTTGAAATGAGCTGTACGCCTTCGGCGTGAAGAAGCTTGATAATCTCGTCAAGACCATCCTTGTGGAAAACGGATACCAAAGCCGATTTAATTCTTTTTGTAGACATGTTTATTTAGTAATTTGTTTGTTTATTCGATTGAATATCAATGTTTTAAGCCAAAAACAGGGCAATATGCCCCATTTTTCTCGCGAAGTTAACTTTTTTTGCGCGATTTTGCACTATAAAAGAGGGGTTATTTATCAACAGTTAAATATAAAATATTTAAAACCGATGTAATAAAAACAGTGCACCGTAAAGGCGCACTGTTCAGAGCAAATAAAAATATTTTATCCTTTTCTCGGGTGGTCGATGTTGTAGTGCAGGCCTCGGCTCTCCTTTCGTTCCATTGCCCAGCGCATGATAAGATAACCCACATTGATTACATTACGTAGCTCGCACAGTTCGCGACTTACCACGCTCTGTTTGAAGAGCTCCTCGGTCTCCTCATAGAGCAGGTCAAGACGGTTCCAGGCGCGCTTCAGACGCAGGTCGGTACGTACGATGCCCACGTATGTGCTCATAATCTGCTGCACCTCTTTGGCATCCTGCGAAATGAGCACCATCTCCTCGTTCATCTTTGTGCCCTCGTCGTTCCACTGGGGGATGTCTTCGCGGTAACTGTATTCCTGGAAGTGTGCAAGTGAGTGCTTGGCTGCCGCATCGGCATATACAACGGCTTCGATGAGCGAGTTGCTCGCCAGGCGGTTGCCGCCGTGGAGGCCTGTGCATGAGCATTCGCCAACGGCATACAGCCTGTGTATGCTCGATGCCGCGTTGAGGTCTACCTTGATGCCGCCGCAAAGGTAGTGTGCTGCCGGGGCAACGGGGATATAGTCCTTGGTTATGTCAATGCCCAATGAGAGGCACTTTTCGTATATATTGGGGAAATGGCGCTTTGTCTCCTCGGGGTCCTTGTGGGTGACGTCGAGGTAGACGTGGTCATCGCCACGCAGTTTCATCTCATTGTCGATGGCGCGTGCCACAATGTCACGCGGTGCAAGCGAAAGGCGAGGGTCGTACTTATGCATGAACTCCTTGCCGTCCTTGGTACGCAGTATGCCGCCGTAGCCGCGCATGGCCTCTGTGATGAGGAATGAAGGTCTGTCGCCGGGGTTGTAGAGTGCTGTGGGGTGGAACTGCACGAACTCCATGTCCTGCACTGTTCCCTTGGCACGGTATACCATGGCAATGCCGTCACCTGTTGCCACAAGAGGGTTGGTAGTTGTCTTGTATACTGCACCGCAGCCGCCGGTTGCCATCAGTGTTACCTTGCTCAGGAAGGTGTGCACCTCGTTTGTGGCAATGTCAAGGATATATGCTCCGTAGCACTCGATGTCGGGTGTCTGGCGGGTTACCTCAACACCCAAGTGATGTTGGGTGAGTATCTCTATGGCAAAATGGTTGTCGAAGATGGTGATATTGGGGTGCTTGCGCACAGCCTTTATGAGCGACTCCTGAATCTCGGCGCCGGTGTTGTCGGCATGGTGCAGGATGCGGAACTCGGAGTGGCCGCCCTCGCGGTGAAGGTCGAACTCTCCCTTCTCGTTCTTGTCAAAGTCTACACCCCAGTCAATGAGTGCCTGAATCTGCGACGGTGCTTCGCGTACAACCTTCTCCACGGCAGCGCGGTCGCTTATCCAGTCGCCGGCAATCATGGTGTCCTCGATGTGTTTTTCGAAATTGTCGACCAGAAGGTTTGTTACCGATGCTACGCCACCCTGTGCAAAGTATGTGTTGGCGTCCTCCAATGTTGTCTTGCACACGAGTGCTACCTTACCTTTATCCGCTACCTTGAGCGCAAAACTCATTCCGGCGATTCCGGAACCAATAACCAGAAAATCAAATTTCTTGACCATGTGACTAATATATTTTCTTGGGCGAGGTTGGGTCTTAATAAAGTGTAAATATCAATTGCACTATACGAGATTCTTCGTTGCACTCAGAATGACAGGAGCATGATGCAGGTTGTGTTTACACTTTACTTAACGGTTATCAGGCTCAATGCGGTCGCCCTTTTCTCTGGCGGTAAAATTACAAAAAAATATAATATCACACTCTCCAACGCCGATATTTCGCAAAATATCTGTAGTTTTACAAAAAATAAAGACACTGATGAGAACTGTAATACTGCTGTTGCTTTTTCCGCTGATGATGGCTGTGCATGCCCAACAGCCTCTTGACAAGTCGCTTGACGCACTGCTTGCCGACAGACTTTTCGATACGGGTGACGTATCGCTAATGGTGTATGACCTCACGACCGATACTCTCCTCTACAGTCACCGTGCGCAGAAACTGGTGCGTCCTGCATCGGTGCAGAAGGTGCTTACATCTGTTGTGGCACTTGACCGGTTGGGAAGTGAGTATACCTTTGACACAGAGCTGTTTGGGAAAAGTAATGACACTGTTTGCAACCTTTTTGTAAAGGGGCGTATGGACCCCCTTTTCAGTGACACCGATGCAATGCGTATGGCAAACAGGGTAGAGCAGGATATGGTCATCGATACTCTCTTTGCCGATTGCTCATTCAGCGATTCGCTTTACTGGGGCAATGGCTGGTTGTGGGACGATAACCCTTACGGCTACCAACCTTATCTGTCACCGCTGATGCTCTGTCGCGGTGAGGTGGAGGTTGTGGTGTGGCCTGGTGCAAAGGGTGAGCCCCCTGCATATAAGGTAACCCCCGAGTCGGCCTTCTACACTGTCGTGAACGAGGCTGTGAGCAATGACCCGTCGGCAGGGAAACTGACGGTGTTGCGCGACTGGCTCGAGGACAGTAACACAATACGTATCAGAGGCAACTGTACCAAACGCTACAAGGAGAGTCTTAATATGTACAAGTCGGCCGATTTCTTCATCGCTGTGCTGCTTGAGAAGCTTGCCATGCGTGGAGTGACGGTGAATAATGTCGCATTCGGGCCTGTACCATGCGACGCGGAGCTGCTCTTTGTCAACAACCGTCCTATTGCTGCTGTTGTTGATGAGGCTCTTATGGAGAGCGATAATCTCTGTGCCGAGGCGCTCCTCTATCACTTTGCCGCACAGGAGAATGTCTCTCCGGTCTCAATGTTGCAAGGTTGTGATGTGGTAACCTCCTTTGTGAAGGAGAATCTTGGAGTGACAGGGAATTTTTCCGTTGCCGATGGCTCGGGGCTTTCGGTCTATGATTATCTGACGGCCGATATCATCTTGCGTGCGCTGAGATATGCCCACAAAAACAGTGCTCTATTTGATGTCTTCTATTCTCATCTGCCGCAGTCGGGTATCTCGGGTACCATGCAGAACCGCACGAAAGGAACGGCTGCATATAAGAAGGTGCGTGCAAAAACTGGAACGGTAAAAGGAGTGTGTACCCTTGCAGGCTATGCCCAAACTGCCGATGGGCATCTATGTGCCTTTGTCATGCTCAACGGTGGTTTGCAGAAGGCTTCGACAGTGCGCAAATGGCAGGATAGGGTGTTAGAGGCAATATGCAGGTGAAATAAACGACTAAAAAGCGGATTTCTGCGTTATGCTGGCCTTAAAAATCCTCATTTACCCTCAGTAAACTCCGGTTTTTAAGGCTGTGCAAGCCTTGAACTCCATCTTTTTATTCGTCTATTTCTTAAAATCTTTCTTGCATTCTTTGATGTTGCGCATGAGTTGTTCATATCCGCAGCGTTTTAAAGCACTTTTTCTGAACAGACTGTCGTACTCCTCTTTGGTGAGTGAACGCCAGTGCTCTGTGGTCATCTGCAACAGTTCGGGTGTGGGTTGCAGCTCTGGTGTGCTGTTGGGCTTTGCGAATCTGTTGTGCGGGCAGGATGTCTGGCAACGGTCGCATCCGTAGAAGCAATTTCCCATCTTTTCACCGATGTTTTCGGGCAATTCACCACGGTGCTCTATTGTCAGGTACGACAGGCACTTGCGTGCATCAAAGCAATGCTCATCCAATGCTGCTGTCGGGCAGTTGTCTATGCAGCGTCTGCATTCTCCGCAATGGTTCTGCTCAAACGGTTTGTCATAATCAAGTTCTGCATCAATGAGCAATTCGCCCAGGAAGAAATATGAGCCTTTTTTAGGTATTATAAGCTGATGGTTGCGCCCTATCCACCCCAATCCTGCCTGTACTGCCCAATAGCGCTCAAGTACGGGGGCGGAGTCGCAGAACGGACGGCCGTTGCATGGCGCTTTGCCGTTTATGCTTTTCAGCAGCAGGAATAATCTGTCTTTTACAGCCTTATGATAGTCTTCTCCTTGTGCATAGTGCGAAATGCCCTCAATTGCCTGTGACGGGGTATAGTTCAAGGCAACGACGATTATGCTTCTGCATCCCTCTACAAGCAGTGTAGGGTCGTAACGTTTATCGCAGTTACGTTCGAGATATCCCATTGTGCCGTTGTATCCATCTTTTACCCAAAGGTCACAGAACCCGGCAGTTGAACTCTCCACTGCCTTTGCCTTTGCAATGCCACATACGTCAAAGCCGAGACGTAGTGCCTCGGCTTTGACGTATTGTGTAAGTTCGCTCTTTGTCATCACTCGAAGACTTTAAATGTGTAACCCTCCTTGAGCCACCAGTCAATGGCGCGGGGCAGTGCATACCTGAGGTTGGTCTCCGAGCGCATCGAGTCGTGGAAGGTGACGATAGAGCCGTTGCGTGTGTACCTCTTTACATTGGCTAGTACATCCTCACCGTATAGGCGGAAACTGTAGTCACGTGTCACGAGGTCCCACATCACAAACTGGTAGCGCTTGCTTAACTCCTCGTACTGTCTGCGGCGCAGCATCCCGTGCGGCGGGCGGAACAGGTTGCTGTGTATGAAGGCATCGGCCTGGTCAACGTTCTCTACATACTCCTTTGTCCTAGAGAAGAGTCCTTTGAGATGGTTGTAGGTGTGGTTGCCCACCCGGTGTCCGCTCTCCACAACCTGCATGAACTCCTGCGGGAACTTGTGCACGTTGTCGCCCACCATAAAGAACGTTGCCTTTATACCGTAACGTCCCAACAGGTCCACTACCCAAGGTGTTATCACGGGTATGGGCCCGTCATCGAAGGTCAGGTAAATGGCCTTCTCGTCGGGGTTCATACGCCACAACGCCTTTGGGTAGAGGTTGCGGAAAAAGTCGGGTACCTGTTCTATAAACATATCGCCTCCTTATTGTTTTCTGCTTTCGTGTTTTATAAGCTCGTTATATACCTCCTCAAGAGAGTAACCGACATATTTGTCGAAATAGCCTCTTGCCACCTCTTCATCAGTGTCGGAAAGCATCACATGTACACCGTCCATCAGAATCCTCATGCGATGTTCCTCTATCTGCTTGCTTCTCTCCCTTGGCTTGCGTGAACTGTTCCACTTGAGATACTCGTACTCGTTCTTGATGACAGCTGCAGCAAGCTCAACACTGCGCTGCTGGAGAAGGTTGAGTGTCTCGTCGCCTAAGAAGTAGCTTGTACCTTCCAACTCCTTCTGATGCTCAAGTAGCATCTTGTATATCTTGGCTACCTCAACAGTGCCGTCGCGCATTGTGTCATATACGACAATCCCACCGGGGAACTCTGCATACCATTTCTCGAGCAGTGTTATTATCTTCTCGGTTATCTCTTTCTTCTTCTGCTGCTCCTCGGGGGTATCACCGGCAACGATTATGTCGTTGTGCATATATTGTGCCAGTGTCGCTATCTGTGTGCGGTGAGTGGTTATCATACGGCGGATTGTCTCGTCGGCATAATAATCCTTGTTCTCCTTAACATCACCCCACTTGAAACGGCTGACGACGTTGTCATAGAACTTCTCGGTGTCTACAGGTGAGTCGTACAGACCAATCTCGTTGGATGCACGGCAGATGCTGGTCCAGTTGAAAGGTGTGATTCTGTATGATAGACCCTCAAGTACAAAGTAGTCCTGAAGTACCTCGGGATAGTTGTCGGTGCCCACGGTGATAGCCATATAGATGGGACGCTCCCAGTTGGCGTTTGCAAGCATATCGAAGATAAGCATCTCGTGGCGGTATACTGCATTTACGCCTGACATGTCAATCTCCATAAATTCAGGCATTCCGATGCCCTGAGAATAGATCTTCGGGATCTTCATTCCGGAACGCTTTACAGCCTCGGCATCAATAGGTATCTGTAACTTACCGGTAGGCAGTACTGCTGATGAAGGGGTCAGGTCTCGGGCAATTCTTACAATAAGGTCGCCGTACATTACCCTGTACTCTGCAAGTTCCATTCCCTCTTCAGAGAGGTTGGGGTTGTTGAAGTCGCTGCGGCCCTGGCTTATCAGGCGCTCACCATCCTTGATCATCTTAGGCTTGATGTACTCGATAATCTCCTCTACAACCTTGCGCTCCGGTGACTTCTCTTTGTCGTTTGCTCCGGCAATCCAGTACTTGGTTATGTTCTTTACATCGTGGACATTGCCTATAAGTTCCGCCTTATCGGGGTGCTTTGCAAGGAAGTCCTTGATATGCTTTGTTCCTACCTCGGGGATGATGTAGATTACCTGGTTTGTATTTCCAATGTAATCGTCACGTTCCCAGGATATCGGCAGTGAGGGCGACTCGTATGCGGGGCGCCTCATCTGGTCAATGTACCAGTCGGCCTGTATGTATGAAAGGTTGCATACACGTGTGTCGGTACGCACACCCTCAACCTCCTGGTTGTACCACAACGGGAAGGTGTCATTGTCACCGCAGGTAAAGATTATCGGATAGCTGTTGTCGGGCAGCGAGTTCAGGTAGTTCTGACCGAAGTCGCGGCAGGCATAACGTCCTCTGCGGTCGTGGTCATCCCAGGTCTGTGATACCATCTGTACGGGAACGAGGAGACAGGCCACCGATACGGCGATGTTGAGCGGCAGGCTCTCTTTCTTCATACGCTGCTGAATAAAGTGTATTATTGCCGCCACGCCCATACCTATCCAGATGGCAAAGGCATAGAATGAACCTGCATATGCATAGTCACGTTCGCGTGGCTGCATAGGTGTCTGGTTCAGGTAGAGCACGATTGCAAGGCCTGTCATGAAGAACAGCATGCCAACGATGAAACACTGTCTCTTGCCCTCCTTGCCTTTCTTCAGCTGCCATGCGATACCCAGAATACCAAGGATCAGCGGAAGTGCAAAGAATACGTTGCGCCCCTTGTTCTCCTTGAGCACCTCCGGTAGCTTGTCAAGGTCGCCAAGACGTATCTCATCGAGAAACTTGATGCCTGTAATCCAGTTTCCGTGTTCGGCCTCGCCGTGGCTCTGGACATCATTCTGGCGTCCCACAAAGTTCCACATGAAGTATCTCCAGTACATGTGGTTAACCTGATAGTTGATGAAGAATGTCAGGTTGTTGAGCTGTGTGGGCATTGTGACCCTGCCGCGGCCGTCTTGTGACGGAACGGTGTTCTTTATGCGTCCTGTCCAGCTTTCGTAATAGTTCTTGTGGTGTGAACTCCACATACGCGGGAACAGCATGTTCTGTGCGAACTGATAATCAGTGTTGTACTCCGAAATCTCATATTTGCCGTCTTTACGTATGTAAACGGGGCTGGTAGCAACTTCTACGGGTTTGCCGTCCTTGTCGCGGAGAACCTCTGAACCGTAGCTCTGTCCGTAGAAGAGCGGACGTGTACCGTACTGTTCGCGGTTAAGGTATGTACCCAGGGTAAAGATATCCTCGGGTGAATTCTGGTCCATTGGTGTGTTGGCTGCGGAACGTATCACGATGAGTGCATACGATGAGTAGCCTATCATGATGAACAGCATACACAGGAATGCTGTATTGAAGGCCCTGAAACTGATGATGAATCTCTTTGCGTTGTCCTTGAGTCTTGCTGCGTAATAGAGCAATGCAATGACCACGGCACCGATGACAATGCTCATGAGTACATTGTGTCCGTAGAACGGAATACCTAATAGTGCAACGGTGGCAATGAACAGCATTGTGACAATTTTCTGTGTCTTGTCGGTCTGTTCACCGAACTTCTCTGTGTAGTATATTCCGGCAGCGAGTGCACCGAAGAGTACTATGAGATAGACATAAAGACCTGTATTGAACGGCATGCCGAGTACGTTCACGAACAGCAGCTCAAACCAGCCGCCTACCTTCACGACACCCGGAACCACGCCGTATAGTACTACGGCAACCAGGGCTGCTGAAATAATCAAGGCCAACAGTGTGTATTTGTTGCTTTTGTTGGGGAACTTCTTGTAGTACATCACCAGCACGATAGCCGGGATACATAGAAGGTTCAGGAGGTGGACACCGATAGAGAGGCCCACAAGATAGGCAATGAGAATGAGCCAACGGTCACTGTGCGGTGAGTCGGCATTGTCCTCCCACTTGAGGATGAGCCAGAACACAACTGCGGTAAAGAGCGATGAGTAACCGTATACCTCTCCCTCGACGGCGCTGAACCAATATGTGTCGCTCCATGTATATGCAAGCGCACCGACAAGTCCCGATGCCAGGATTGTAACCATCTGTGCCTTGCTCATCTCCTGATTGTTGCCTACAATGAGTTTGCGTACAAGGTGAGTGATGCTCCAGAAAAGGAACAGTATTCCGCCTGCGCTTAATATGGCCGACATTATGTTGACCATGTATGCTACAGTGCCGGGCTCAGCAAACAGTGAGAAAAAGTTTGCTGTGAGCATGAAGAATGGTGCACCGGGCGGGTGGCCGACCTCCAATTTGTTTCCGGAAAGGATAAACTCCGGACAGTCCCAGAAGCTTGCGGTAGGCTCTACGGTGATGCAGTATGTGAATGCTGCAATGATGAATGTGAGCCATCCGAGCGTGTTGTTCAATAACTTGAATTGTTTCATTGCTATATAATATTTTGTTTTTCTCTGTCGCGCGGTTGCATAGAACCCCTAAAAACGCGCAAATTTACCTAATATATAGGACATGGACAAAATATTATTGTCAAAAAACAAAAAACAGCTTCTTAATTTACATCGGGTCAATGTCGTAATACATCGTTACAGCACGGTATCGTGGCTCTCCACAATATGCAAGCTGCAAATTGTTCAGTACCTCGTTTACTTTGTATTGCGAGAGACTGCTCTCGACCTTGAGCACAATGCGGCGTATGTACTGTTGTTTTATCCTTGCTACCGGTGGTAGGTCAGGACCCAGTATGCGGTCATCGAAGATCTCGCGCATACGCCTGCCGATGATAGTGGAGAACTCTTCAAGGACCTGTACGTCGCGGTGCTTCATATATATGTAAACCAACCGGTAAAAAGGAGGATAATGGAAAAGCATGCGTTCGCCAATCTGCTGGTCATAGAATGCAGCGTAGTCGTTGCCCACAATCATGGGAATTACCGGGGCATCGGTCATCTTTGTCTGTAGAAAGACCTTGCCTTGTCCGCTCTTGCGACCTGCACGTCCGGCAACCTGTGCCATCAGCTGGAAGGCACGTTCCGTTGCGCGGAAGTCGGGGTAGTTCATCAGGGTATCGGCGTTAATGATGCCCACAACGGCCACGTTATCAAAATCAAGTCCTTTTGAGACCATCTGGGTCCCGATAAGGATATCGGTCTTTCCCTGTTGGAAGTCTGTTATGATTTTCTCGTATGCGTTCCTCGTGCGGGTGGTATCAAGGTCCATGCGCTCGATGCGTGCCTCGGGAAAAAGGTTGTGCAGGTCATCTTCAATCTTCTCTGTGCCGTAACCAAGGTTTATGAAATTCCTCTCTTCGCAGTTGGGGCAGTGTACGGGGGCAGGTATTGTGTAGCCGCAGTAGTGGCAGGTGAGTTTGCCTGCGCTCTTGTGCAGGGTGAGGCTCACATCGCAATGTTTGCATTTTGGTACCCAGCCGCAGGTCTTGCATTCCATCAGCGGGGCATATCCGCGGCGGTTCTGGAACAGTATTATCTGCTGTCCGTTTTTGAGCGCGTCGCTCATGGCCTCTACAAGCGGGTCGGAAAAGGCTCCTGTAACGAGCTTGCGGCGCTGGTGCTCCTGCATATCTACCACCTCAATATGCGGCATCTTTATTGAACGGTGTCTTGTGGTAAGGCTCACAAGGGCATATTTGCCGGTCACAGCATTGTAGTAGCTCTCGACCGAAGGTGTGGCTGTACCCAATAGAGTTTTTGCACTGAACTGCGATGCAAGCACTATTGCCGCGTTGCGGGCGTTGTAGCGTGGTGCCGGCTCCTGTTGCTTGTAGCTGTTCTCGTGCTCTTCGTCAACAATCACCAATCCCAAATTCTTGAATGGCAGGAATACCGAAGAACGCACGCCCAATATGATGTCGTACGGTTCGTCGCTGAGCTGCTTTTTCCATATCTCCACCCTTTCGGCATCGGAGAACTTGGAGTGGTAAAGGCCTATCCTGTTGCCGAATACGCGTCTGAGGCGTTCGACAATCTGTTTTGTAAGTGCAATTTCGGGTAGCATGTAAAGCACCTGCTCTCCGCGTTCAAGGGCTTCGGCTATGAGGTGAATATATATTTCAGTTTTTCCGGCCGAAGTGACACCATGCAACAGGGCCACGTTCTTTGTGCCGAAGGCCTCTTTTATCTCCGTAAACGCTTTCTCCTGCGCTGGGTTCAGGGTGTTCTGCGGTGTCACTGGCATGACCTCGCGGTTAAGTCTGCCTATTTCCACTATGTAGCTCTCGAGGATTCCTTTGTCCTGTAACTCGCGATAGATGTTGGGTGATACATCTGCAGTTTCTATGAGCCTGTGTTTCGATACCTCTTTACTGTCCGCGGCAAAAGGCGTGGCGAGTTGCAGGTATGTGTCTAGCAGGCGTCTTTGCCGCGGGGCTCTTGAGAGTGACTGCAAAAGAAGATTTACCCCCTTTTCATCGCGACATTTCGGGGTAAGGCGTACTCTCTGCTCGGTACGCGGCCTGAACTCTCCCTTGAGTCCTTGCGGAATGGCGGCCTTGTATATGTCGCCCATGGAGCAGAGATAATATTTAGATATCCATTCCCAGAGTTTCAGCTGGTGTGCAGTAACTACCGGCTCGTCATCAAGCAGTTCCTTTATGGCCTTTATCTTGTATCCCTCGGGTCTGTTACCGTGTACTCCAACGACCAGGGCTGTATATGTCTTCTTGTCGCCAAGGGGAACCGATACGCGGCATCCCGTGACAACTCTATCCTCCAGTCCCTTCGGGATGCTGTATGTGTAGCTCCCGGGGAGAGGCAAGGGCAATATTACTTCTGCAAATCTTTCCATATGGTCTGCGAATTTAAGTCTATTGTATTGAATTTAATAATTTTTCGGCAAAAGATTGAGGCTCTTTATTATTTATAATTATTTCACATCAATTAGATATGGTCACGGTTTGCATTTTTTAAAATATCGTACTAATTTCGCACAATTAATAATTGTGCGTGGCATAACAGTTTGTATTAATCAGTAAAAAAATGGTAAACAGGAAATTCCCACTCTCATTTGCATTGTCGGTATTTGTCATGTTGACAGCAGGCTGCTCGGGTGATGTTTATGACGGTCAGGCCAGTCTCTACGAAGAGTATAAAGAGAGAATAGATACGGCATCTTCATACGAGAGTGTGAAGAAACTGAACACGGAACTTAACACAAAGATGGTAGCCTTTGTAAGGGGAAACAGCGAGGATGTAGAAAAGTTCTATAAAGAGGCTGCGCAGCACAAAGAGGGCATAAAGGAACTTGCTAAGGCAGAATCGGAATATGTGAAGGCATATCTGAACAAGGTTATGGACCATGTCCTCGGGCAGCAGGCTGCTCTTTATACCGAATACACTGAAAAAGTGAACGGAGCACAGAGTTATGACGAACTTGTAAAATTGAATCACTCCCTGACCAGTGCTGTCTCAAAACTGGGTAGCGAGAACAATGACGAACTCAAAAAGGCTACAGCTTTCAAGATTTGTCAGGAGCGATTCGTGGAGTTGAATAAGGCCGGTGAGGCATTCAAGAGTACATATATTGCCAAGATTACACCATATCTATTTGATGCAGAGGCTGCAATCTACAACAAGTATTATGACAAACTGACTGTTGCCGATGGCTATAAGGATTTGAAATTGGTAAAACAATTCCTTGACAAGGATATCATGCTGTTCCAGAGAGAGAACTCTATGGTTCAGGTTGCTCCTGATGAATATGTAGCCGAGAAAGAAGAGGTAGCCAAGGCTAAAGCGAGATTTATGGATGCATATATGGGCAAGGTGGTAATGCCAATGATAGAGTATCAGAAGGAGCTATATTCGGGTACAGCCGAATTGTTTGCAACAGTAAAGGATGCAACAGAGCTCAAGGAACTGAAAGCAGATTTTGTGCTCGTCAACAAGCAATTCCTCACAGAGAATGCCGAAGAGCTTGATTATGTGGCTGCTGAGATAGCCAAAGGGAATATCAACTACCGTCGCGAGATGGAAACGGTAAATTCACTATTCAAGAGATTGGAATAATTAATATGAATGATATGAAAAAGATTAATGTTTTTTCGGTGTGCATGATTGCCGTGTTTGCAATCCTTTCTTGTGCAACCGATGCGGTAAAGGAGAATGTCTATACTAAGAAGGCTGCTGCCTACAAGGCTGCAACAGCAAAGGTGAACGCTGCGGCTGATGCGGCTGCATTGAGTGAGATCAATGCCCAACTCGAGAGCGAACTTGCGGCAATCAATAATGAGTGCGAGGCAGAGTATGAGAAAATCTTTGAGGAGAAGATGACAAACGTTGATGCATATCGTGCTGACGAGGATTCCCTCAAGGCTGCGCAGACAGAGTATGATGATCTGTACATTGAGAAGTTTATTGAATTAAAGAATCTATAAATGAGATTTGAACCATGAAAAAATTACTGCTTTTACTAATGACTGTGTCGCTTGTAGGTTGCGGTGGCACTGCTGCTGTTGACAAAGTAGACGAGAAAGGGCACAATCCTGCCCCGGAGCAGATTGTAGATGCTGATTGTATTCCTGCAATGGTCATTGACTCAACCGTTGTTATTGTGAATGAATAATAATAGACAAAAAGATAATTATGAAGAAAATCATGTTGGCGATGCTGGCTGTTGTAATGCTGGCATCATGTGGTGGCAAGGACCCCGTGTCTGCTACTGTAAATGTGTTCGGTAATGCAAAAGAGAATATTTCAAAGGTAACTTCTGCCGATGAGTTGATTTCAGCTCTTGAGGTATTTACCGTTCAGCTCGATTCTGTAAAGAATGAGTATAAGGATGTGTTTGAGAAGCTACAGCTCGACAGCGTTGCATTCAAACTTGCAGAGGAAAAAATGACTGGTGCTGCAGAGGGGCTTGGCCTTGTTATTGCAGACAAGTTGAAGGAGTTTGAGCCCACACGTGAGCAGGCGATTAAGATTGTCCAGCTGCTTCAGGGAGTTGAGTGACTCTTTTGATAATAAAAATGTACAGGCTCATCAATTGATGAGCCTGTACATTTTTATGTGTGTATAGAGTTACTTTATGCCTTTCAGTTTCTTTATGATTTTCATAATGTCGGTATTGTCAATGACACCATCGAATTCCTCTGCTCCCTTGCCAATTGCATAAAGGGGAACATAAGTGCCCGAGTGATTGCCGCTTGCCCATGAGAGCAGAGCCTTGCGGTTGAGGTCATATATGGCATTGTAGGCGATCTCGCTTGCAAGGCTATTGTCTACAGTAACCTTCTCGTCAGCATTATGTTTCTTGCGTAGTGCGACTCCTATATTCTCTTTTACAAGCTCTTCGATGCGTCCCCAGGTTGTCTCCTTCTCGTCCTTGAGAATCTCAATCATCCTCTCAACGCTCACCTTTTGCGACTCAAGGGCCTTGAGATTGAGCTTGTACTCGCCGCTGTAGCCCAGTACAAGGCCGCCTGTCTCGTGGTCGGCTGTCACAATGATAAGAGTCTCGTTCTTATGTTTCTTGTAGAACTCATATGCTTCCTCAATTGCCGCATTGAAGTCAATCACCTCCTGGAACACGGTTGCACCGTCGTCGTTGTGTGCCGCATAATCAATCTTTCCGCCCTCAATCATCATGAAGAATCCCTTCTTGCTCTTCTCCTCAAGGAAATCAATTCCTGCGGCAGTTATCTGTGCAAGGGTAAGGTCATCAGCCTTGCGGTTTATTGCGTATGGGAGTTCTGTAGAGTACTCCTTCTGGAAGAGCATCATCTTCTCGGCATCATCGGCCTTTGAGAGGTAGTCCTTGTATCCGCGTGCAATGGCATAACCCTCCTTTGCGGCTCTCTTCTGTACCATTTCGAAAGTCTCCTTGCTGCCCTTTGCGTCACCGCCGGCGTAGAAGTCGTAACCTGCAGTGAATATCCAGGGTGCTATGCTGTCATAGTTGTGACGGCTGATGTTGTGCGCATAGAATGCCGCCGGTGTCGCATGGTTGATGGGCACTGTGGTGGCAACACCGATAGCCATACCCTTTTTGGCAAGGTCAGTGGCGATGCTGTACACTGGAAGCGAGTCGCAGTCTACTCCTATGGCTGCATTGAAAGTTTTTGTGCCTGTAGAGAGCGCAGTTCCCGATGCTGCCGAGTCTGTCACACCGTTGGTCGCCGAGAATGTCGTCACGAGGGCTGTCTCGGGGAATTGTGTAAAGCAGAGCTTTTGCGGACGTCCTATTACTCCCTGAAGTTCTCCAAGGTAGAGCTCTGTACCGAGCACGTGTGACGGGCCCATTCCGTCACCGATGAAGAAGAAAATGTACTTTGGGCCTTTACCGTAACTTGTTGCTACAATAAGCAGCAGCATCAATGTTCCAAAAAGACGTTTCATACTTGTTTTGTTTAATATAAAGATGTGTTATTTTTCGTTGGGGTTGCCTACCATGCCTATGAAAAGAATATTCTCGGCGGCATAGTCGGTTATTATATATAAGAAAGGACGGTTGAGGTTCAGGACCTTCTTCTCCACAGGGCGTGGCATGCTTGTGAGTGCCATTGAAATTGCCGTGACGGCAGCAGCTTCTGCACCTTTTTCGTCTACACTGATATAGGTCTTCTGTATAACGTTGTCAATGTAGAGCGGTGTGTCGGATATCCCGTCAAACTGGGCGTTGTCACTGAAGGCTCTCTCTGCACCCATTGCCTTGAGGGGCTCCTTGAGACTTGTGCTGAACTCGCTCTTGAAACGTGGCATCGAGAGGTCTACCTCGCAAGTGGTCATCTGTTTCAGGCTGTTTCTGAAATTCCCTGCCAAGTGCTTTGACAGCTCTGCATCATCACTCTTTTCCGATGGCAATATGAGCAACATCTGGTAACTGCCTTTAAAGGGCATTGATGCCATCTGCATGACATTGTCTTCGTAATATGATGTTTTCAATGATTGGCGCATCATAGGGACGTTGACCTTTGTGCCGTCTTCGCATGTAAAAGGCTTATCCTCGGTGTTACCTTCGTTGAACTCCTTTCTCCATGCGCCCTTGAAATAGAGTGCGTTGAGAAGGAACATCCTCTGGTCCTTCTTGATCTCGTCAAGGATGGATTTTATCTTGCCGTTGGTCTTCTCGCTGCACCAGCCGTTTATTCTGCCCAGGGTGGCCTTGTTGAAAGGCACGTTCTCAACAAGAGCGTCAAAGTACTCCTTGTTGGTATTTATGAAACTCTCCTTTACATCGAGCTTTTCGTTTACCCAGATGGAGTTTGCAATCTTTACTTCGCACTGCTCGTTGGGTGCTGTAATGTTTCCTATGAGTTCTTTGGAGCTCTTGTTGACATCCCCTGTCAACAGCATTGCGTCGTACATCTGCTCCTGCGTCTCGCCTGAAGCTCCCGCTGCAGTCATCGAAAGAGCCAACTGGGCACTCAAAGGGGAAATGCATACATTCTCCTTTTCGCTTCCGATGTTTACCAAGGTAAATAGGGTGTTCCAGAACTCCCCTTTATCGGCAATCTCTCTTATGACTGCAGTGTACTCAGCTGTGCTGTTTGTCGTTTCTGTTCCTTTCATGGCTGTTGCAATATTGTTCTTGCCGCTGCTGCATGATTGTAGCGCGGCAAAAGTGCATATAATTGCTGTTAGAAGGGCCTTTTTCATCTGTTTAGAATACAAATCTTGTCAAGTCGTTGTACATTGCCAGAACGAAAAGTCCGAGTATTATGAGCATTCCCACCATCTGTGCGCGCTCCATGAACTTGTCGCTCGGTTGTTTGCCTGTAATCATCTCTGCAATCAGGAACAGTGCGTGTCCGCCGTCAAGAGCCGGAATGGGCAGTATGTTCATGAAAGCGAGGATTATAGAGAGGAATGCTGTCATCAGCCAGAACTCGTGCCAATCCCACTCGGCAGGGAACAGACTGCCGATAGATGCGAACATGCCCACTGACTTTGCACCATCGGCCGAGAATACGTACTGGAAGTCGCTCACATAGCTGCGTAATACATCAAGGCCGAATGATACTCCGGCTGGGAACGATGCAAAGAAACCGTACTCGTTGTGTACAAGAGGGTAGTCGTTGCCCTGTGAATACACTCCTAGCTGCAGAGTGTCTGCACCGTTTGTCTGTGCTGTGAGTGCAGCGGGCTCTCCGCGCATAACCTCTATACTGAAATTCTCTTTTTTTGCTTTGCTTATTTTGTCGAGTGCAATGGCTATTTGCGACCATGAAGTGATTTTCTCGCCGTCAATTGAGAGAATGCTGTCACCTGCCAGCAAGCCTGCTCTCTGTGCAATGCTTCCTGCTGCAATGCTGTCAACGACAGGCTTGGTACGCATGCGCATGAACTGTCCTCCCTTGTTCATATTGAGGAGGCCCAAGGTGTCGGGGATTCTCACGGCAACCTCCTTGCCGTTACGCAAGACGGTAACCTCGCTGGCATCGCACACACTGCGGAAAATGTTTGTGCCGCGTACCTTGTCAAGGTAGAGTTCATGTGCCTCTTCGCCGTCGAATTTTATAATCTTGTCGCCGTCCTGGAAACCTATCTGCTGTGCTGTCTGGCTGAACTCGAAACCGTTGTCCATTTTGTGCAGGTCAACATAATATTCACCCCAGGTGAAAAGCACCATAGAGTAGATGAGGACTGCAAGGATAAGGTTGAACATGACACCGCCGACAATAATGAGCAGTCTCTGCCATGCCGGCTTTGAACGGTATTCCCAGGGCTGTGCCGGCTGTTTCATCTGCTCGGTGTCCATTGACTCGTCAATCATTCCGGCAATCTTGCAGTAGCCGCCGAGGGGTACCCACCCCACACCATACTCTGTATCGCTGTTCTTTGGTTTCCACTTAAAGAGTGAGAATTTCCAGTCGAAGAAAAGGTAGAATTTCTCAACTCTAACCTTGAATATCCTTGCAAATAAAAAGTGTCCGAACTCGTGAATAAGCACCAGCAGGCTCAATGCCATAATGAGCTGCAGTGCGCGTATAAAAAATATTTCCATTTTCTGTTATAGTATGATTTTGTTTATGTTCTGTTATACCCACTCGCTTACCATCCTACGTACCTCCTTGTCGGTTTCAAGGTAATCCTCAAGTGTGGGTTTAAGTATGTAAGTTGTACTCTGCATTGCGCGCTCTATGAGCTTAGGCATGTCGGTGAAGCCGATGCGGTCATTAAGGAACGCTGCAACACATATCTCGTTCGCTGCGTTTACTACGCAAGGCATGTTTCCCCCATGTGACAAGGCTGTATATGCATGTTGCAGGTTGGGAAAGATCTCAAGGTCGGGTGTCTCGAAGGTGAGTTCCTTGAGGGTTGTCCAGTCGATGCGGCTGAACGATGAGTTCAGACGTCTGGGGTAGGTGAGCGCGTACATGATAGGCAAGCGCATGTCTGGCGTTCCCAACTGTGCCTTTATTGCACCGTCCTCGAACTGCACCATAGAGTGGATGACCGACTGTGGGTGTACAACAACCTCAATATCCTCGGCTCCAACGCCGAACAGCCATTTGGCTTCCATTACCTCAAAGCCCTTGTTCATCATAGTGGCGGAGTCAATGGTAATCTTTGCTCCCATGCTCCAATTGGGGTGCTTTAGGGCCTGCTCTTTTGTCACATGCTCCAGCTGCTCCTTGGTGAATGTGCGGAAGGGACCTCCCGAAGCGGTAAGGATGAGCTTTTCAACCTTGTTGTGCATCTCTCCTGCAAGGCATTGGAAAATGGCCGAGTGCTCCGAATCGACAGGCAATATCGGTGTCTTGTATTCGTTTGCGAGTGCATTTATCAGTTCACCGGCAACAACCATTGTCTCCTTGTTGGCAAGAGCAATCGCCTTTCCTGCTTTTATGGCATTTATGGTGGGGCGTAGTCCCGAGAAACCTACCATTGCAGTGACTACAATATCTATGGGCGCCGATTCTACGATCTGGCAGATAGCCTCATAACCGCCGTATGTCTTTATAGGCAGGTCGCTCAGTGCCTCCTTCAGCTTTGGGTATTTTGTCTCGTCGGCAATGACCACTGCCTCAGGCATGAATTTACGTGCCTGGGCGATGAGGTCATCTACACGTGTACCGGCTGTTATCGCGTAGACTTCGAAACATTCGGGATGTTCCTCGACAACCTGCAATGTCTGTGTTCCGATAGAACCGGTGGAGCCTAAAATTGCAAGCTGTCTCTTTCTGTTGTTCTCCATATATGATTTTATATTTTTCGGTTTTCTCCTGTTTGTCTCTTTCTTGCGGCTAAATCAGAACGCAATGTATGTGTTCGGGTCAAGCGGTTTGCCTCTATGCCAAAGTTCAAGGTGAAGATACTCTTTCTTCTCCTCATTGCCGTCGAGCAATCCGTCGCTCAATGTTCCTATGGCCTCGCCTCCCACGACCTTGTCACCCACTTTCTTGAGCAGGCGGTAGCAACTGCGGTATATGGAAATCATATTTTCGCGGTGCTGTATGGCAATGGTGTAGCCGTCGTTTGCGGTATAGTCACTAAATACAACCACTCCGTCATGTATTGCAAGTACATTCTCACCAGGAACTTCTGCAATGTCTACACCATAATGGCTGTTGCTTACATCGAAGCGGCGTATGATTTCACCTTGAGTAGGGCGGAAGAGGTTCAGCCCCTGAAGCTCTGCGACGTTCGTAGCCTGTGAGGTGATGTTGTATTTCTCTCTCTCCTCCCACTCCTGCTCAAACTGTTCCTCAAGTGCAGTCTTTTCAACAGAAAAGGAGTCGGCGTATATCGGCTGTGGCGAGTTCTTTATAGAATCGGTAGAGATGTCGCCGCTCAGGATGGCTGTGATATTTGCCAGATAGCGGTCGCGCTTCTCAACTTCGTTGATGAGCGAGTCGATGCGTATGTTGTTGCTTATGAACTCGGCTTTGGTTGTCTCGCTTACGTAGCCGGGCAGCAGGCTGCCTACAGGAGTGAATACAACCACAAGATATAGCACTCCGGCAACGAGGATAAATGAGAAGAACAGTGACAGAATCACCCACACTGGTGATATGTAGAAACCGAGCACATTCTTCAGTTTGTTCTCGTTGTGGATGGTCAGCCTGTATTTGCGCCTGAACCTGTTCTTTTTAGTGTCGTTTTTCATCCTTAATCCGTATTTAAAGCGATACCAGCCCCTCCGGGAGGTCAAAAATTATCTCCTTGTTGTCGTTGTCTATCCCCACAATCATCTCTTCCTGTGCAGGGACGAGAACCTCCTCGCCGTCGTTGTCAATCACGAAAAGCGTGTTTATGGTGCTGTCGTCAACATCAATGATTTCGCCAATCTCGCCCAATGTCTCGTCAACGGCAATGAATCCCTTGAAATAGCTCCATGACATCACTTCGCTCTGTTCGGTCCACTCTTTGGGGATGTAGGCATCGCGGTTGGTGAGGTAACGCACCTCTTCGGCACTCTCCATGCGCTCAATCTTTACTATGAGCGTGTCGCTGTTCTTTGTGCGACGTGACTCGAAGAAGAACGGCACCAGTATGCCGTCAATCTCGCACGCCACAAAGTCGCAGTCGTCGCCAAGGACAATGCTGTCACCCTCAAGTCCTATTTCCCCTTTTGTGCCGTGAGGCTTCAGGAACTTGCCAAAGTATACAAAGTCTTCCTTTTTCAGCATACGCTTGATTATGAACGGGTTATTTTTGCGCCAATCTGGTTCAGTCTCTCTTCAAGGTTCTGATAACCGCGGTCAATCTGCTCGATGTTGTCGATGCGGCTTATGCCGTCGGCACTCATCGCAGCAATAAGCAGTGCGATACCGGCTCTGATGTCGGGCGAGCTCATTGCGCGCGGCTTCAGTGTGAAACGCCTGTCATGTCCTATGACCACTGCCCTATGCGGGTCGCATAGTATAATCTGTGCTCCCATGTCAATTAGCTTGTCGACGAAGAAGAGGCGGCTCTCGAACATCTTCTGGTGAATGAGCACGCTGCCTTTTGCCTGTATGGCTGTCACGAGAAGAACGCTCAGGAGGTCAGGAGTCAATCCCGGCCACGGCGCATCGCTTATGTTCATGATTGAACCGTCGATGAACGAGTCAATCTCATAATGTTCTTGAGCCGGGATAAAGATATCGTCACCTCTCTGCTCGAACTTTATTCCCAATTTGCGGAAACTGTCGGGGATGATGCCAAGATTCTCGAACGATACATCCTTTATGGTGAGCTCGCTCTGGGTCATGGCTGCCATTCCGATGAAACTGCCCACCTCAATCATGTCGGGCAGTGCACGATGTGTGCATCCGCAAAGTTCTTTCACGCCCTCAATGGTGATGAGGTTGCTTGCTATGCCCGATATCTTCGCTCCCATCTTGTTGAGCATGCGGCACAGCTGCTGTATGTAGGGTTCGCAGGCAGCGTTGTATATTACGGTCTTGCCCTCGGCAAGTACAGCGGCCATGATTATATTGGCTGTTCCGGTTACCGAGGCCTCGTCGAGCAGCATCGGACATCCTTTCAGTTTCTTTGCGCTCATGCGGTAAACCCTCTTGTCGGTATCGAAAGAGAACTCTGCGCCAAGTTTCTGCAAACCTATGATGTGTGTGTCGAGCCTGCGGCGTCCTATCTTGTCGCCTCCCGGTTCAGACATGGTCGCCTTGCCGAATCTTCCCATTAGCGGTCCTATGAACATCACCGAGCCTCTCAGGCGTGCACAGCCGTTGATATACTCTTCGCTCTCGATGTAGTCAAGGTTGATGTTGTTGGCCTGGAATGTGTAGCAGCCCACGCCGTTACGTGTCACCGATACACCCATGTTCATGAGTTGGCTGATGAGGTTGTTCACGTCGGCAATGTCGGGTATGTTCTCAATCGTCACCTTCTCGCTTGTGAGCAGTGTGGCGCATATCTCCTGCAGAACCTCATTCTTTGCCCCCTGTGGGGTGATACTTCCGTTGAGTCTGTGTCCTCCTTCAATTATGAATGATGCCATAGTGTGTCAGAATTTGCGTTTGAACTGTTTCTTTACTCCCATTGTGCGCTTGCCGTTATTGTTGCCGCCGTTGCGCTGGTTGTTGTTCGGGTAAATCCTTATCTCCTTGTCGGTAATGTCTATAGCGCCTTTTGTGTATATGCGCAGGTCATCGAATATTTTCTTGTCCTCCACGCCCTCCTTGTTCCAGGCGATGTGGTTCTTCTTCATCTGTATTGCGATGAGTTCAATGAGCTGGTCGCGTTCCTCGCCCTCGGGAAGGGTGCAGGCATGTGCAATCATCTCTTCCACGATGCGTCCGTAGTGGCGGTTCTTTATCTCGCCTGTCTGGTAGGGGACTTTTTCGGGTGCAACGTGGAACTCCTCTTTCTTGATTACCTCGAACGGGTAGTCGATGTCGAGCGAGAAGTCGGACATTATAGCCAGGTGGTCCCACAGCTTGCGCTCATAGTCGGGCAGGTTGCGGGTGTTGGGGAACATGCTTCCCATTATCTCCACAATGGTGGCTGCACATAGCTGCCTCTCCTCGCGGTCCTCGATGGTGAGCGCGTGGTCTACCATCTTCTGCACCGAACGTCCATACTCGGGCAGGGGCAATTTCTTCTGTTTGGTATTATATTCCATCATTGTCGTATGCGGTTTCAAAAATTCTTCAAAAGTTCCTTGGGCTTTGTGGCGACGAAGTTCTTGAGGTAGAATGGCTCGAAGTATGCGATATCCTCGAACTGTTCGTTGAACCATGCACGCTCTCCCAGCGGCATCATGTTCTTTGCCAGCGGGTGTTGATACTCCTGCAGGAAGTGCGCGTTGGGGTGATTGATTATTGTGCTGCACTTTCCGGCTCCGTTGCCGAAGAAGTATACAGGTCCGCGGTCAAGGAACTCCTTGAAACTCTCCCCGGTAACCACCTCGGCGTGTGTCTCCTTCATCACTCCCAATGCCCTGTCGTATACTGTTGCATACACCTCGTTGCGGCGTGCGTCAATCATGGGGCAGAGCAGTGCTTCCTCGGGCAGGTCGTCACGGAAAAGTACCGGCACGCACATTATTGCGGTAGTCGGTATGGCAATCAGCGGGATGTTCCTTCCGTAGCATACCCCCTTTGCTGTTGAAGATGCAATCCTGAGGCTTGTGTATGAGCCGGGGCCGCAACTCAAGGCTACGGCGTTGATTTTGGCGCCTTGCTCGTCGGCAACCTTTATTGCCTCCTCGACAAAAGGCGCAAGTACCTTGGCGTGCGAGCGCTCCTCACGGTTCACTCTCTCGAAAAAGACTTGTCCGTCCTGGCTCAGGGCTACAGAACAGACCTCGGTCGATGCTTCAATATGCAGTATTATCGTTGTTGTCATAATTCTTCTTGTTATTGTGCCTATATTCGCGTAAGCGCAAAGATACGAATTAATCGGCATACTTGCTATTAAATAATATTTTTTAATATATGTGTCCAAAAAAGTGCTTTCATCTTAATTTTTTTCCGATTTATTGCCTATCTTCGCCAGATGTATGACATTTTAGGGGTATTGTGCCCCTGTGATATTGTGTAACCGATGGCGGCCTTTGCTGCCGAAATAATTGATGGGATGATACATTCGATGACAGGTTACGGAAAGACCGTGACTCTTTTTCAGGATAGGAAAATATGTGTAGAGATACGTTCGCTCAACGGTAAGGCTATGGACCTCTCCACCCGTATTGCTCCGCAGTTCAAGTGCAGGGAGATGGAGATTCGTACTCTCATTACAAACACCCTCGAGCGCGGAAAGGTTGACTTTGCCCTTTGGGTGGAGCAGAGCGAGAAGGCCGACACGCCTTCGATAAACAATGCTGTAATGCAGGGGTATATTGAGCAGATGACCGAGATATCAAAGAACACCGGCATCACGTTGCCCGAGAATCTTTTCGAGGTGCTGCTGCGTATGCCCGAGGTCATTGCGCGCAAGGAGGTATATGATGTGAGCGACGAGGAGTGGAAAGAGGTCCTTGAGGGTATCAAGGGGGCCATTGCCGAGCTTATGGCCTTCCGCAAGCAGGAGGGCGAGGCTCTTGCAGTCAAACTGTCGGGCAATATATCCAATATCGCTGCTCTGTTGCAGTCGGTAGAACCATACGAGAACGAGCGCGTAGAGAAAATCCGTGCCCGTATAACCGACTCCCTTGAAAAGCTTGCCGGGGTCGACTATGACAAGAACCGTCTGGAACAGGAGCTTATCTATTACATAGAAAAACTCGATGTAAACGAGGAAAAACAGCGTTTGACAAACCATCTGAAATATTTTACCGAGACAATGGACGGTGATAAGGGCCAGGGCAAGAAATTGGGCTTCATAGCTCAGGAAATGGGTCGTGAGATAAATACCTTGGGCAGCAAAAGCAACCATGCCGAGATGCAGAACATTGTGGTGAAGATGAAGGATGAGCTTGAGCAGATAAAAGAACAGGTACTCAATATAATGTAAAGAATTATGAGCAAGGGAAAAGTTGTGATTTTTTCAGCCCCGTCAGGCTCGGGCAAGTCAACTTTGGTGCATTTTCTTATGGACCGCGACTCTTCGTTCGGTTTCTCGGTATCGGCAACCAGCCGTCCGCCCCGTGGCGAGGAGAAACACGGCGTCGACTACTTTTTCTTCACTCCCGAGGAGTTCCGTGCGCGAATTGCTGCCGATGAATTCGTGGAGTACGAAGAGGTTTACCCCGGCCGTTATTACGGTACGCTGAAATCACAGGTTGAACGCCAGTTAGAGCAACAGAATATCCTTTTCGATGTAGATGTTAAGGGTGGCTGCAGCCTCAAGAAATATTACGGTGAGCGCGCTCTGTTCATCTTTGTACAGGCGCCCTCAATAGCCGCTCTGCGCGAGCGCCTTGTGCGTCGTGGTGACACCGCTCCCGAAGAGATTGAGAAGCGCGTCAGCAAGGCCGAGTATGAGATGACGTTCGCGCAGTTTGCCGACAGGGTGATTGTCAACGATGACCTTGAGACCGCAAAGGCCGAATTGGTTGAGGTTGTTAATAAATTTCTTAATGATTAAGAAGAGGACCGTAATATTTGGCGGCAGCTTCGACCCTGTGCACGTGGGGCATCTGGCACTTGCCCGCGCTGTGTGTGAACGTGGCCTTGCCCAAGAGGTGTGGTTCATGGTATCGCCGCAGAATCCGCATAAGCAGGGAAACCACTTGACCGACGAAAACCTGCGCCTGCAGATGGTGCAGCTGGCAGTGCGGGGCAACCCCTCTTTCAGGGCCTGTGACTTTGAGTTCGGTCTGCCGCGCCCGTCATATACTGTGCACACCCTCGCAGCTCTTGAAGAGGCATATCCCGACCGGGAGTTCCTGCTGCTGATAGGCGCCGACAATTGGGAGAAATTCGACCGCTGGTACAAAGCCGATGAGATACTCGCGCGTTACGGCATCATTGTCTATCCGCGCGGTTGCGGCAATGCTCCGCAGCTTCCCGAGAATGTCGTGTGGCTTCCGGCGCAGCTTTATGATGTAAGTTCTACGGCGGTGCGCGAGGCTGTGGCTTCGGAAGAAGGAATATCGGGGCTGGTGACTCCCGAGGTGGAGCGTTTTATAATTGAAAATGAATTGTATAAAAAGAGATGAGGAATATTGTAACATTACTTTTTTTCGCTTGTGTGATGACACTCTCCGCTCAGGAGCAGGTGAAACTATATGACGAGATGTGCGATCCGTTGCAGGCGGTTTTCTGTGATTATGTAAAGAACGAATCTTCGCAGAATTTCCTGTCGAGCAGCACCGGACAGTATACCGGAACAATCATCGACGGCAAGATATACGGCTGGGGCTTTATCCTTGCGGCCGACGGCACCCGCTCGTTCGGACAGTTCCGCAACGGAAAGAATATCTTCGGTATCTCAATAACTGACAAGATTGCTAAGGTGGGCGGCGAGAACCATTATGTCATCTATGACCTTGCTACAGGCAACATCCTGCGTCTCTACTCAAAGGAGGGCAATGCGCGTCTGGTCTATCCGCTTGTGCCGTCGGAAGAGCACCCGGTTTCCCCCTATTCATTCAAGAAAGAGACATACGCCAACGGCGATGTGTACATAGGAGAGTTCTACAATGGCAAGCGCCACGGCTACGGAATCTATTATTGGGCCAACGGTGAGATATGGTACGGACGTTACGAGGGCGGTTACCGCAACGGATACGGAATGCTCATAAACCCCGATCACCGCATATTCTATGGCAAATGGCTCGGTGACAGCAGGGTCGATGAGTAACAGTGTCATTCCTTTAACTTGAGAAACTTTTAAATTTATAAATAATGAAAAAGAAAATTCTGTATTTGGTTTCATTGGTTGCGGCTTCGCTTTTTGTGCTGCCGGCAGTGGCTCAGGGCGAGAGTGTCGTAACCTTGTCGGCCAACGGCTATGTGACAGCAGGTCCCGAGAAGAATGCGTTCATCGATGAGCAGCGTTGCGAATTGCGTAACTGGAACAGTCCTGAGACTGTGGTCAGTTTCTATTTCAGGGCAGAAAAGAGCGGCAAGATGGATGTTGCGCTCAAAGCAAAAGGACATTCCAAGATTGAAGTTTCTCTTTTGGGTAAAAAGAAGAAAATCAAGCTCGACAGCGACGAACTGGAGCTTGTGAAGGTGGGCACTTTCAAGGTACAGGAGCCCGGATATATAAAGATGGATATACGCGGTCTCAAGATTAAGGCCGGCGATAGCTTCGGTAATGTGGCTCAGGTTGTTGTCGGTGGCGATGTGGCTCCTGTAGTCTGCGTAAGCCCTGAGTTCAGCACCCATTTCGGACGCCGTGGTCCATCTGTGCATCTGGGATATGGTCTTCCCGAGGAGGATGTAGAGTGGTTCTACAATGAGATAGTAGTGCCCGAGGAGGGTGATATCCCAAGCAGCTATTATATGGCTTGCGGCTTCGGTCAGGGTTATTTCGGAATGCAGAACAACAGCCCTCATAAGAGAAGGGTGCTCTTCTCTGTGTGGAGTCCGTTCAATACCGACAATCCTTCAGAGATTCCCGATTCATTGCGTGTCACACTTGTGAAGAAGGGTGACGGCGTGAGGGTAAATGACTTCGGTAACGAGGGCTCGGGCGGCCAGAGCTACATGTATTATGACTGGAAAGCAGGAGAGCGCTGCCGTTTCCTCATGGGAGTAAGACCAGACGGCAATGGCAACACCGTATATACAGCCTACTTCTTCGACAACCACAAGGGCAAGTGGCAGCTTGTGGCATCTTTCCGCCGTCCGCAAATAACCACATGGTACACAGGTGCGCACTCATTCCTTGAAAACTTCAATCCTGTTATGGGTTACATCAACCGTAAGGCCTGCTACACTAATCAGTGGGCACGTACCGTTGACGGCAAGTGGGTGCCCGTGACACATGCCCGTTTCACATGTGACGCTACAGGACATCAGAGACAGCGTCTCGATTATCGTGGCGGTGTGGAAGGAGAGGGATTCTTCTTGACAATGGGCGGTTTCTTCGATGATTATCTGAAATCGGGCACATGGTTTGAACGTACAGGCAATGTGACCGAGGCTCCCGATATTGATTTCTCAACGCTGGAATAAGAAACTATTTAAAATTTTGAAATTTTTATAACAAAATTGTGAAGGTATATTATTTTGGTTATCTTTGCATTTGTATCCTAATATGGCGCATTGTATGTTGTGCGCGTTGCGTCTTTTGGGAACACGGACATTGGAGATATTAACAAACAATATTTATTTAAAACACACTGTAATATGAACTTGAAGAAATTTTTCGGTCTAGCCTTGTGTGGTATCATGGCCCTTGCAGGCTCTACAGCACAGGCACAGTCACTTTCTCCTTCAACAAAGTGGCATTGGGACAAAGGTACTATTGTAGTTGAGACACCTGAGCGTCCTGCTGGTCAGGAGCACGCTCTGAACCTCGCTGTTGCTCCAATCAAGACAGTACGCGTTGCTTTCGTGGGTCTTGGTATGCGCGGTCCTGGTGCGGTTGTACGTTTCTGCCGTATCCCCGGTGTTGAAATCGTAGCTCTTTGCGATTATGAGTATGATCGCGCTGCAAAGTGTCAGGAGGAGCTCCGCAAGCAGGGTCTTATTCCGGCTGACATCTATTCAGGCGAGAAGGGTTATGAGGAGCTTTGCAAGCGTCCTGATATCGACCTCGTGTATGTCGCTGCTGACTGGAACCACCACTATCCAGTAGCAAAGTGCGCTCTTGAGAATGGCAAGCACACAGCTATCGAGGTGCCTTCTGCAATGAACCTCGAGCAGTGCTGGAGCCTTATCGACCTCGCAGAGAAGACACGTCTTCACTGCTTCATCCTCGAGAACTGCTGCTACGACGACTATGAGATGAACGCTCTTGCAATGGCTCAGGACGGCGTATTCGGTGAGATTATCCGTGCCGAGGGTGCTTACATCCACAGCCTCGAGTGGTTCTGGGATGCATACTGGAAGGATCCTGCAGACAACGATGTTGACAATCTCCACTGGCGTCTGAAGTACAACAAGGAGAACCGTGGCGACCTCTACGCTACTCACGGCCTTGGCCCCGTTGCACAGTGCCTCGACATTCACCGTGGTGACCGTTTCACAACATTGGTTGCAATGGATACAGATCCTTTCTTCGGTAAGGAGCTCGTAAAGGAGAAGACAGGTAAGGAGTGCAAGGAGTTCCGCAATGGTGACCACACTACAACTCTCATGCGTACAGCTAAGGGTAAGGTTGTTGAAATCCAGCACAACGTTATGACTCCTCAGCCATACAACCGCTTGTTCAAGCTCACAGGTACTAAGGGTTATGCTACAAAGTATCCTACACCAGAGCTCGCTCTTTCAGGTGAGGCTCTCGAGGGTACAGGTGCTCCTCAGGTTGATAACCTCAACGCTCACGGTTTCATGAGCGCAGAGCAGAGAAACGCTATGATGGCTAAGTACTACCACCCAATCCTCAAGAAGTATGTTGAGAAGGGTCGCGACCTCGGTCACGGTGGTATGGACTTCGTAATGGACTCTCGTCTTGTTTACTGCTTGCAGAACGGTCTTCCACTCGATATGGACGTTTATGACTTGGCAGAGTGGTGCTGCTTGGCAGAGCTCGGTACATTGTCAATGGACAACAACTGCGCAGCTGTGACATTCCCCGACTTCACACGTGGTTACTGGGATGTTCAGAAGGGTTACAAGCACGCATATGCTGCTCCTGAGGCAGAGGCTGCTACAGAGGCATACGCAGAGGCTTACAGCGCTACACAGAAGGAGGTTGCTGCAAAGAAGAACCTTTGGGCTCTCTACGATGCTGTAAAGGCTGCTAAGGAAGCCGGTGATGCAAAGGCAGAGGCTAAGGCTCAGAAGAAGCTCGACGCTGCTAAGGCATCAGCTGACAAGGCTATTGCAAAGGCTATGAAGAAGGCTTTCGCTAACAAGTAATAAATAACTGATTATATATGAGCGAGGCATCCAGACGGATGCCTCGCTTTTTTTGATTATATGGGGTGAAGGGTTACGGGTGAAAGGTATGGGTGAGGGTATAAATTTTATATGACAACGAGAATTCAATATAACAAGTCTGCTCTTTTGTTTTGTTATCGGTGAGTTTTGCAGCAACAGGTCAAACGTAGCACTCCCACCCCTCCGCCAGTAAACTGGCACCTCCCCTCAGGCAGAGGAGGAATTTAACTTATGCCGTTTGGGTTGCGAAAAGCAAAACGAGTCAATGACAGTGCAAATATAGAATGACAATGCTTGCGGTTTTAAGATCCATTGATAATGCAGCCTTGCCGTAACTCACGCGGCACAACTACTCTCCCGCTTTTTAAAGAGGGAGTACCCGTAGGGGGAGGGAGTTTTGTCATTCCGAACCTTGTGTGAGGAATCTCTGTTATTTCGCGATTTAGAGATTCCTCGTCGCGATACTCTGTCTGGATGGCATTGCTGGCGGTTTTTATCTCCTCAGTCTTGCAACAAGTTGCAATCCAGCCCCTCTTGATCTCAAACAAGAGGAGCACTGTGAACTTTGATTATAATATTTACTGTGAATTTAGTGGTAATCTTAAATTCAAGGGACATTCTCTTACTGCTCCATCAGCTTGTCAAAATCGGCATCGATGTCGCAGTTGTTGTTGAAGTCCCATAGGGTGATGCTCCTTATCTTGTAATAGTAGTACCAGTAGTTCTGCAACTCGTATATGTGGCTGCGGCGGGCCTGGTCCTTGCTAACCTGTGCGTCGTTGAGGTCAAGAGTGCTTATCTTTCCAATAAGGAATGTCTCCATGTTTGTGTTGTAACGCTGCTGGGCAATGCGGTCGGCCTCTCCGGCTATCTCAAGCTGTCTCTGTTGGTTGTTGAACTGCTCCACAAGTACAAAGAGGTCGTTCTTGAAATTGCGCATCTCCTGTTCTACTCTGTTCTTCGTTATCTCCCTGTTGCTCTCGGCCATCTTGACGTTGCCGCGGCGCTTGCCCCAGTCGAGGATGGGTATGCTCACGCCCACGTTCACAATCTGGTTGTTGTTGAGACGGTTGTATGCGGTGTTCAAATCCTTGTCTGTGCCGCTGTAGCCTATCTGTGCCGTCAGGTTTATCTGCCTCATGTTGCCCTTGGCACTTGCCACGTTATAGTCGGCCTGCAACAGTCGGCGTTCGATATTCTTCATCAGCGGGTTGTTGGCCAGTGACCTGTCAAGCACATCGCTGTATGCGAGGTTTATGTTCGTGATGTCGGTCGGCAGTATCGGGATTATCTCGGTTGCGTCATCTATGTTTAGGAAGGTGCACAGCGTGAACTGCGCGCTGCGCATCGAGCTCTCGTAGCTTGTGAGGTCCGACTCTGCATTGAGCACGTTCAGACGCAGCTGCAACACATCGTTCTTGCTTATCTTCCCCATCTCGCGCTTTGTCAGTGCAACATCGTAGAGCATCCTGGCGTTGTGCAGGTTCTGCCTCGCGATATTCACATTCTCAATGGCTATCAGCAGCCCGAAGAAACGGTTTATACAATCCATCGTCAGCTCCTCGGTGCGGCTCAGGAACTCGGCCTTTGCCTCGGCATAGCGCACAGGCTCAATGCGGCGGTTCCACTTGAGGTAGTTGACTCCGAAGAGCGGCTGGCTGAGGCTCAGTGTTACCGGGGTGCTCATATAACGCTCGTTCCTGTTGCCGGTGAGTGTCTTGAGGTAGTCGAGTGAGCTGCTCAGCGATACCGTTCCGCCGGTAAGCCATATATTCTGTCTGATGTTTATCCTGCCGTTCATCTGAAGGTAGTTGTTGCGTACGAATGTGTATGAACCGTCGCTGTTCTGGTAGCTGTTGTAGCTGCGGCTCAGGTAGGGCAGTGTGGCGTTGAGGCTCACCTCGGGCAACAGGTCGGCCTTGTGGCTGCGGTACTGCCAGTAGGCCGAACGCAGCTCGTCAAGAGCGACGGCGGCGTCAAGGCTGCGTGTGCGTGACATCACTATTGCGTCATCAAGTGTAAGGCGCAACGTGTCATTGGCATGTCCTGCCTGCGACAGGGCTATGCATAGCATGGTTATATATAGCACTCTTCTCATGATCGTCTCTTTAGCGGTTTCATTGTTATAATGCAAGGGCGCCCTTTTATCGGCGCGCCCCTGCTACGTTATGAAGAAAATCGTTTATTCCACCTGACGGCCGTCGAAGAAACGTATTGTACGTGAGGTCTGCTTTGCCTGTTCCTCGTTGTGGGTCACCATCACTATCGTACGCCCGTCCTCCTTGTTCAGCTTGTGCAGAATCTCCATAATCTCCGCTCCCATCTTCGAGTCGAGGTTACCGGTAGGCTCATCGGCAAGTATAATCTCGGGGTTGCCTATTATGGCACGTGCAATGGCAACGCGCTGGCACTGTCCGCCCGACAGCTGCGACGGCATGTGGTACATTCGGTGGCTCAGCCCCACGCGCTCAAGCATCTCCTTGGCAAGCCTGCGGCGTTCGCTGCGCTTTACACCGCGGTACAGCAACGGCAGCTCCACATTGTCAATGACATTGAGCGAACCTATCAGGTGGAAACTCTGGAACACGAAACCGAGTGTGCGGTTACGGAACTCGGCCATCTCCTTGTCCTTCATTCCTGTGGTGTCGCATCCTGCAATCTCCACAGTTCCGGCAGTGGGCTCATCAAGCAGTCCTATGATGTTGAGCAGAGTGGATTTTCCACAACCCGAAGGGCCCATGATGCTTACGAACTCTCCTTTCTTTACCTCAATGTTCACATTCTCCAGAGCTTGTGTCTCAATGGTGTCTGTACGATAAATTTTGTTGATTCCTGTAAGTTTAATCATAATGTTTATATTTTATTGGTTTCTTAATCTTTCAGTGCCTCGGCAGGGGACTGCTCTATTACCTTGTTCACCGCAATAAATGTTCCAATGAGTGCGGTGGAGAGTATTATTATGTAGTTGCACCCTGTGTGCATAATGAAATGGGGAATCTTCTCAAGGTAAAAACTTATGATATATCCCAACTCATACGCCTTGTCGTAGTACAACGACTCTTTGGCTGTTTCAATGAGGAACGGCGCCACCACAATATAGGCAAGCGTTACAAGTATGGCAGCCTCGGCAAGGAACTGCGCAATAACCCTTTTGCGGCTTGCTCCTACGCTACGCATAAGGGCCACCTCGCTGCGACGGGCATTTGCCCTTATCCAGAAGCAACCTGTCATACCCAAGAACACGCAGCCCAGAGCAAAGAGCGACAGCGCAATGTTCATCTTCATATCCCCCTCGCCGCCGGTCATTTTCATAAGCTCATTTTGTATATCGCTCACCTTTTTTATTCCGTGGCAACGGAAATAACCATAGCGCAGGGTGGGGGCAATCTCCTCGTTAAAGCGTTTCTCAAATGCAGCGCGATTAACTCCCTCCTTAAGTCTTATGACCAAGTGATATCTGTCTTCAATGTCCTGATAAGCATCGGCTGCGGTCCTCATCTGGGATGTAAAGGTAACGAATGAGTGCTCCAAGGGGGTATAATATTCATTACTTGTCTTGTAGTCCTTATATACCCCTGCTATTATGTGCTTTGAACCGAATTCCACCTCTCTCCCTTTTACCTCCGCAGTGCCGAAGAGTGCTTTTGCATACTTCTCCGATACATATATTTCGTTATTCTTTCTTGCCGGGGGCAAGACAAAGGTCTCCCTTGTTGCTGCATCCTCTATTCCAAAGGTGGCAAAGGGTTGCTCGTCGCCCAACTCGGGCAGCGAAACAAAGGTTATCCAGTCGGCAAGCTCGCTCTTGAGCTCCAATGCTCCCTTGTCGGTGCTGAAACTGCTGCCGGGTATCGAGTTCTTTGCTGCTATGCAGTAGTATGTAACCTCGGGCAGGCTGCGCACGGCCTTCACAATATCAATGTAGTTGGCACGGCGCATTTCAGGAGTCTGCCTGATGTAGGTATCACCCTCACCAAATATTATATCATAATCTACGTCCACCACATAACACTCGTGAGCGGTGTGTCCGTCGGGGGTGAGGTAGTTGCCGGTGTAGAAGTAGAGGCTGTCAGTAACACTCCACAGGAAATATGCCGCCAACACAAGTTCTATGAATATCCACGCATTGGCACGGCGTTTGTTCCACAGCTGTTTTATAATGGTTGTAATCATTTTTTATCTCTTACTGTTTAATGAATATACTATTGGATTCTTCAGTGCCCAAAGCGCGGGTGCAAGTGCCGATATAAGGTTGAGCACCACGCACAGCAGGAATATGGTTAATACAAGCGGTATGTTAAAGAGCATTTCGGGTGTTATGTATTGCCCATACCCGCTATCTATGTTAGGGGCTATGCTTATTACCTGGAATATCCAATTGTTGGCATTGCACACAACTATATATGATATTATGATTCCTGCAAGGCCTCCCACACAGGTTAGGAAAAGGTTTTCGCAAAGAATCTGTTTCACTAATTGCCAACTGCTTGCACCGTATGCCTTGCGCACGCCGAATTCTGCAATTCTCTCATCCATTCGCGACGAAATGAGCGCGCATAGGTTCAACGCCGGTATAACGAGCAGAAAAAGGAGGCGTTTCACAATATCCCATACATTGTTTTCGAGGTCATCCATTTTGAATGAGTAGTTGCCCAATGCGTAGTGTGTGTAGCTGTGGGGCTGCCCGTGCAGTTCGTAATCCTTATTTTCCAAATCGGCTTGGTCGTAACGTGCCACAAGGTCGGCCACCTCGCTCTTGAGCGATTCGGGATTGTCGGTGGTAATGAACATTTGCCCGGCACTGTAGTAACCGGTAAGGCTCTCCCCCTCTTCAAAATTTTGCATGGGCATATATATATCGGCAGCAGTGGCTCTCATCACACCCGAAACATCTTTGACCACACCTGATATCCTGCATGCTTTGATTGTTCTATTATATAACTCTCTACCCACTACATCGGTAGTGCCATAGAGCTTTTTTGCAAAACTCTCCGATATCACGCACATACCCTCATCTGCGGTTAGTTTTTCTCCATTTGTGAGCATTGGTGCACCGGCTATAAACTCAAAATCGAATATCTGCCAAAATTCATCGCTCACATTAAGCCCTAAAACCGCTGTTTCCATACCGAGTCCATCGCCTGTAGCCGAAAGCGGGAGATTCTTCTCTTCTTTTCTTGCCACAAGGCAGGCTTTGTCGCAACTTGGCAGTTCCTTTATAAGGCGCATCATGTTGAAACCAGGGTAGCCTCCTGTGTAAATTTCCTGAGAGGTATTGTCAAGTTTCATGGATATGTAGTCGAGCAGCATAGTGCGCGAGCGGTTATACTCGGGGTAGATTGGTGCAATTTTTATGTAATAGAGGATAAACAGCACCATAGTAAATGATATGGCAAGTGCTGTGCCTGCAATGTATATGCCGGTGAACAGCTTGTGCTGCCGCATCATAGTTATTGCCTGTGTAATGTAGTTCCTTATCATTTTATTGTTGTTTTATTCTTCGTGTAGTGCATCGGCAATGCCTGTCTTGCAGGCTCTTGCCGCAGGGATAATTGCCGCAGCTGCTGCCGTTACCGCAATTATCAGGTATGTTATCACTGTTATCACCGCAAAGCGCGGTACAGTGGCGAATGCCTTGCAGTACTCCGCGAGCTGCACGTTGGTTACATAAATGATAGGCTGTGCAAAGTCATTGGCGATGACCATATGTGCAATCAACGGCAGTGCCACGGCAAATGCCATTGTTACCAGCAGCAGCGCCTCGGTCACAAACTGTCCTATTATGCGACGGCGGCTGGCTCCCATGCTGCGCATTATGCCAATCTCGCCACTACGGGCGCTGGTACGTATCCAGAATGTGCTCACAATGCCCAGGAAGGCACAGAACACGGCAAAGAACGAAAGGAACAACTGGAAATACTGGCCGTTTCTCTCCCCTTCTACCATAACGTCAACCTCTTCTCCGTACGGCTTGAGCTCGGAGCAGCTGTATGCTCCGGCCTGCAGCTTGCCTGCGATATTTTCGTTGAACTCCTTTACGAATCTCTCTTTGTCTACTCCATCTTTCAGCCTGAGCAGGAACCTTGAAGGCATATTAAGTTCACTGAGGTAATGTATAAAGGTGGCAATAGGTAAAGAATACAGGTTCTCTTTTATGTCTTTGTAAATACCTTTTACTGTATAACGCACGTTGACTTTTTGGGTTAACCAATCAAAATCGTAAATCTCTTTTCCTATGCAATCGGTTGTGCCGAACATCTCCATCGCTGCCGAATATGATATATAAATGTCGTATACGTTTTCGAGCGGTTCCATTATATCTCCGGTAAAATAGTCTCTTATGCGGAACACTCCTGTGAGGTCGCCTCCTCCCTCGTATGACCACACTCTTGTCTCCTTCGCCTCTCCACCTAAGGTGCTTGCACTATCTGCCGTGTATGCTTCCTGTGACATGCTGGACAATGGAGAGAGACTGGCATAGGCAGTCGATTCAATCTCGGGAATCTCGGATACTCCTTTAAACACTTGCAATATATCATTATCCATACGTTCATATGCGCCGAGTTCCAATATATTGGGGTTATCCTTGGATGCATACAGTTCTATTCTCTTCGGAACATCAACCAATGCTTTGCAGATGTATACATTGTCGTAGTCGCATCCGACGGGAAACTGCCGTATGGCCGTGTATGTATACAAGGGGTCTATTGCCTGCCACAGGAATACTGAAATTACCACAAGCTCGGCAAAGAGCCACGCATTGCTGCGCCTCTGACTCCATAGCTGTTTGAATATCTTGTCTATCATGATTGTCAACGTTTGTTATATAATGATTGTACAATGTTGTTCTTGAGGGCAAACATTGCCGGCAGCAGTGCCGATGCAATGTTGAGCAATACGCATACAAGCAGCGTAACAATGAATATCCTTGGCGAGAACAGCATTTGCATAGGGGTGTCGTAGTCGACTGTGCCTCCTGTTATCAATGTGTGCAGGAATCTGAACAGATTACCTGTTATTATGTACGACAACGCCAGGCCGATGAGGCTGCCCAGGAAGGTCAGGAACAGGTTCTCCCAAAGCAGTTGCCACAGTATCTGTGCGTTTGTGGCACCGTATGCCTTGCGCACTCCAAGCTCGGCAAGACGGCTGTTCATGCGCGATGAAATCATGCCGCTGAGGTTGAGCGCAGGGATGAACAGAAACGCCAGAACCACGTAGAAATATTTCTTGAGTGCATCCCAGATTGTTGAATCCCCACCGGTAGCCAGGGCTTTCTCCCAGTTCCTGTATATGCGGATATCATAATCGAATTTGGTGAATCCTTCATTTTTGATGTATTCCTGGCTGTACCGGTGGTAGCGCTCTTCAATCTCTTTCTTGATATTGTCCACATCCGCCCCCGGCGAATATGTTATCAGCGCCTCGTAGTGTCCGTGAATGCCGTCCCACTTGTCATAGCTCCCTTTCAGGTTGATATAATTCAAAGGGAAGAATATGTCATAGCAGGTAAGTTCCATACATTCCGGTGCATCCTTGACTACTCCGACAATAGTGCACTCTCCATGCCCGTCAAGAATCATTTTCTCTCCTGCAACATCGGTACGGGCGAAAAGGGCCCTTGCATAGGACTCGCTTATTACAGCCTTTGCATCATTCAGTTCCTCTTTTGTGAACGGTGCTCCCGATATGAACTCAAAACCGAATGTCTTCCAATAGTTGTCATCTACACATATTGCATCGGCACTCCAATCAATGCACTTGTCGCTTCCTTCTGTTCTTATGTTGCTTGGGTCAAATGACATTTCCGGTGATGCCGTAAGTGCAATCCGTTCAATGCCATCAATGTTTGCAATGACCTCTGTGGCAAATCCTCCGCTCAAATGGATTCCCATGTACTTGGTTATCTGTGTCGGAGGTAACGGCCCAACATCATTGAAATCTGCACCGTAGAAGATAAGTATCCTGTCGCGGTTGTACTCGGGATACCCCGGGGCGAGCTTTATGTGGAACACCATGAGGAGTGTCATTGCAAGGGCAAGGGATATTACCGTACTTGCGACGTAGATACCGGTGAACAGCTTGTGCTGCCGCATCATAGTTATTGCCTGTGTAATGTAGTTCCTTATCATTTTATTGTTGTTTTATTCTTCGTGTAGTGCATCGGCAATGCCTGTCTTGCAGGCTCTTGCCGCAGGGATAATTGCCGCAGCTGCTGCCGTTACCGCAATTATCAGGTATGTTATCACTGTTATCACCGCAAAGCGCGGTGCCGTGGCAAATGCTTCGCTGTACCGGGCAAGCTGCTCGTTTGTAATACTGTTTGTAGGTTGTGCAAAGTCGTTGGCAATAACGAGGTGGGCAATCAATGGCAGTGCAACGGCAAATGCCAGACTCACCAGCAGCAGCGCCTCGGTCACAAACTGTCCTATTATGCGACGGCGGCTGGCTCCCACGCTGCGCATTATGCCAATCTCGCCCCTTCGGTCGTTGGTACGTATCCAGAATGTGCTCACAATGCCCAGGAAAGCGCAGAACAGCGCAAAGAACGAGATGAAAAGCTGGAAGCGGTTCTTGCTCTCATGAGTCACGTTGTACATATTCTCTTCTATTACATATTCAAAATCGACCATGGTTCCTGCATAGCGGTTCCCCACCCTTAATGTGGGCCGCAGCTCCTCGTTGAACCGCTTTATGAAGCTATCCCGGTCAACGCCCTCCTTCAGCTTCAGATATATAAATTCAGGTGGATTATCTGCATAATTGGCCACAACAGTCGGTTCCGGTATCATATATGGGTTTGGCTGGAAATCCTCATAGACTCCTGTTATCTTCAGTTTACGTATTCCGTGTTCATTTTCAACCTCCTGTCCTATGCAGTCTGTGGTGCCGAAAAGTTCCATGGCTGCCGAGCGTGATAATTGTATCTCCCCTTTTTGGAGCTGTGTAGGGTATTGTCCTGTTTTTATATCTTTTATCTGAAGAACTTTGAAAAACTCTCCTCTGCCCGCTGAATAGTAGTAAGGCTCAATCTCCTTTCTCCCTTCCCCATTGTCTTCTTCTCCGTTCTCGTTGTAGTATATACGAATAGTTGTTAAGAATCCACCATATGGTATACCGAACCCGCCGTAGTAACTCTCGATCTCGGGCAATGATACAATGTTGTTGAAGATTGATGTAATGGACGCATATTGTGTCTTACGGCTATCATCAACGCTCGCATCGTACTCCTTGTCCGATTTGTAATATTCGTGTATATATACACGGCAGATATTCTCGGGATTGAATCCTTTGGGGATGTTCTTGACTCTGTTCAGGGTGTACAACGGGTCGATAGCCTGCCACAGGAATATGGCAATTATCACAAGTTCGGCAAAGAGCCACACATTGTCGCCTCTCTCCTTCCATAATTGTTTTACTGTTCTTATTATCATCGTGCGGTATTTAGCGTTTGTTGTAAAGCGAGTGTACAATATTTTTCCTCAGCGCAATCACGGCCGGCAACAATGCCGATACTATGTTGAGTACAAAGCAGAGTAGCAGCGTTGTCACAAACACACGTGGCGAGTAGAGTAGGGCGGCGCTGTATTCGCACTCATCTATCCATCCTTGGTACATGGCAATGATTTCCTTAATGAAGAGGTCGGAAAGCAAATATGAGAGCACGAGTCCTATAAGCGCGCCCAGGAACGTCAGGAAGAGGTTCTCCCATAACACTTGCCACAGGATTCGGGCACTTGTGGCGCCGTATGCCTTGCGGACGCCAATCTCGCTAAGGCGGCTCTTCATGCGCGATGAAATCATTCCGCTAAGGTTCAGCGCGGGTATGAACAGCAGCGCAAGGAATACATAAAAGTAGTTCTTGAATACATCCCACGCCGTGTCACCGGGTTCGCAGTTGAAGACATTCTGCCAATGCGAGTATATACGGGCTGTGTATTTGAAATCCTTGTAGTTGTGGCGGTTAAGGACTTCGTTGCAGTAGCGTGCGTACCTCTCATCAAGCCCCTTCTTGACGCGTTCAATTGAACCCATATCTTCTGCCTCTATGATGATCTGGTTCTGCCCGATGAACTCAAATGGCGTATCAATATGGTTATGCTTGTTATTGTTCGTGTATAGCGTGAAGAATACCTCTTTTGTAGTATATGTCATGCATTCATGGGCATCCTCTACCACTCCGGTGATGGTAAACTCTTTCATCTCGGTAGAGTTCCCTTTACCGTCCAGGTTGAAAGTCACTCTCTTCCCTACAACGTCTGTGCGGGCAAAAAGAGTGTTGGCCGTTGATGCGGTGATGATTATTTTTGCGTCGTGGAGCTCATCCTTGCCGAAAGGTGTGCCATGGATGAAATTGAATTCAAATATTTCCCAGAATTTCTCATCGACACATGAGCAGTAGAAGCTCGCATCCTCCAGCCACTGCCCGTCTACACGGGTCTGGTTTATTGACATTCTGCGGGTAACCGAAAGGTGCTTTATCCCTTCAATATCTTCTGCATAAGGAATGAACTCATCGGGCAGTTCTCCTCCTGTCCTCAAATGTTCGTATGGGCCGCCTGTGAAGTCGTCGCATTCGACTGTGGGGAAATATATGAGCCTGTCGCGGCAATATTCGGGGTAGGCAGGCGCCAGCTGCACGTTGAATGCAATGAAGAGTGCCATTGCAAGGGCAAGGGATATTGCCGTGCCGCCTATGTAGATGCCGCTGAACAGTTTGTGCTGCCGCATCATTGTGATTGCTTGTGTAATGTAGTTTCTTATCATCTTGTCTTATCCATTATGTGGTGTTGTCTCTTCAAAATTATACCCAATGTCTCTCCTTTGAAAAAAATGGGAGTTTTTTAACTATTTCAACTTGATTTCTCTCCTGCCTTTATAGCTATCCATGTCGTTAACGACTACCTTGTCACCCAAGGCGAGTCCTTCGGTCACTTCAACATAATTGTAGTTGCTGTTGCCCAGCTGCACTGTGCGGCGTACAATCATGTCACCCTCTTTCACAAACATGCTGTATTCGCCTGCCCCCTTGTAGAAGCTTCCGTTCTTTATGCGTAGCACATCCTCGCGTATGCGGTGCAGGATATACACATCGGCGCGCAGGCCGTGACGCAGCTTGGGGTGTGAGGGCTCTTCAAGGGAGATGTCAAAGGCGATGTTGCCGCCCTCGCTCTTGGCCCCGATATTGCTTATCTTGCCCTTGAGTGTCTCCTTGCCAATCTTTACGATGACATCCTTGCCTGTCTCAAGGTTCTCGGCAAGGTTCTCGCCCACCTGTGCGTTTATCTTGAATGAGGAGAGGTCCGAGAGGGTCGCAATGTGGCTGCCTGCCGACACCAGCGCGCCCTTGCTGTCGTTTATGAAGGTGACGGTGCCGCTCTGTGGGGCAGGCATATATGCCTCGTCAAGACGCTTGCGGCTGGCCTCAAGCTGCTCAAGGAATATGTTGAACTGCAGTTCGCTCACCCGTAGGCCCGACTGGCGTATTTCCCTCTCGCGGCGCAGCTGTTCCTGGCTCTGCTCCAGTTTCAGACGTGCCGTGGTCACTGCCATTTCGCATTGGCGCACCTTCTCTGTGGTACCCGAGCCTATGCTGTCGAGGTGACGCTCGTTGAGCAGCTCCGACTGCAGGCGGTTGAACTCCATCTGGCTAATCTCAATGTTTGTCTGCATGTTGGCAAGGTATGTCTCGTCATTGAGCCTCTGTTGCAATAGTTGCTGTTGTCTTATCTCTTTCTCATCAAGCAGTTTCTGGTATTCGGTCTCGGCCTCCCTGATGTCGAGTTGCAGCAGCCTTGTCCCTGCGGCAATGGAGTCACCGTTCTTGCAGAAGACATCAATTATACGGCTGCTTATGGGCGCATTTATCATAAGCTCCGACGATGAGAGCACGTTGCCGCTTGCGCTGATGGTGGTCTCTATTGTCCCTTTGTCTATGGTGGCAAAGGAGAGTGACTCTTCGCTTATCCTTGCGCGTGATATCTCAATAATGACTATTATCACGGCGCCCAGCACTGCTATGCAGGCGATAATCTTGCCCACGCTCTTGAGCATACGCAGGTTTTTCTCTTTCTTCGGTATCGGTTTGTCCATCTGTCCGTTTTTTATGTTCTTTACCGGAATACTATCAAAATCTGTGCCAAACTTTTAAATATTTTGTAATCAATGCTTTAGCTCTTTCGAGGGGTGTCCGAAAGCGGACACTCTGTCCGCTTTTGCGTACTCTCTTGTTCCTGTTTTTTAATTACTCTTAAAAAATGGTACGTTTTTTTAATATTCCTGACAAAAGGGTTATCTTCGCAGACATAAGAAGTTATGCGATATGATATTGGTAATAGACGATAACGAGACCATCAGGACTTCTCTCTCATTCATGTTGCGTCGTGCAAAGTATGAGGTGGAGGTTGTTTCGTCACCTGCCGAGGCCATACAGGTGGTGCGTGCACGTGAGCCGCATCTTATCCTCATGGATATGAACTATTCCCTGTCGACCGACGGCGAGGAGGGCATCATGCTGTTGCGCCAGGTCAAGGTCTTCTACCCTCAGGTACCGGTCATCCTCATGACGGCTTGGGGAAGCATTGACCTTGCCGTAAAGGGCATGCAGGCCGGAGCGTTCGACTTTGTTACAAAGCCGTGGAACAATATGGCTCTTATGCAAAGGATTGAGACGGCGCTCGAACTCACAAAGAGCAAGCCGGCAATGGACGATGCAAAGGAAGATGCCGCGTTCGACACCTGTGGCATTGTAGGGCGGAGCAAGGCGCTGAAGGATATACTCGCCACGGTGGAGCGTGTGGCAAAGACCGATGCATCGGTGCTCATAACGGGCGAGAGCGGTACGGGCAAGGAGCTTATTGCCGAGGCTCTGCACCGTAACAGCCGCAGGAGCGGGAAACCGTTCGTAAAGGTGAATCTCGGTGGAATATCGCAGTCGCTCTTCGAAAGTGAGATGTTCGGACACAAACGCGGTGCCTTCACCGATGCCTCTGCCGACAGGGTAGGACGCTTTGCAATGGCCGATGGCGGTACCATATTCCTTGATGAGATCGGAGAGCTTGACCTCGCCTGTCAGGTGAAGCTGTTGCGTGTGCTGCAAGACCGCACTTTCGAGGTGCTCGGCGACAGCAAGCCGCGCAATGTGGATATACGTGTGGTGTGTGCCACAAACCGTAACCTGCAACAGATGGTGCGTGAGGGCACCTTCCGTGAGGACCTCTTCTACCGCATAAATCTCATTCCTCTTCATCTGCCGCCACTGCGCGAACGCAGGGAGGATATACCGCTTCTTGTGCGTCATTTTGCCGACTCATACACGTCGCTCAACAGCCTGCAGCCGGTGGAGTTCGCACCCGATACGCTCGGCTACCTTGCTTCGTTGCCTTTTATGGGCAACGTGCGCGAGCTCAAGAATCTTGTGGAGCGTACAATACTCATCAACGGCAACAGCCGTCTGCTGCCTGCTGACTTTGAGGCCCAGTACAATGGTGAGACAATGTGCGGTGATGAGGTAAATACCCAAGGACTCACACTCGATGAGATTGAGAAGCTTACCATAAAGAGCGCCATGAGCAAGTATGACGGCAACCTTACACAGGTGGCACTCTCCTTGGGCATAAGCCGCCAGTCGCTCTATCGCCGCATGGAGAAGTATGGACTGAAATATTGATAAACCATGAGATTGCGCTATCTGTTCATCATACTCGCATTGCTTGTGCTTGCGCCCACACTGCTTCTTCTCTTCTTTTCGGCAGAGGAGGACGGTACTCTCATATACATTGCCTATGTGCTTGCGGTAGTTGCAGTACTGTTCCTCATCTTCTTCTACAGGAGGGTTCTGAAACCTCTTGACACCATTGCCGATGGCATGGACCTGCTTGCGGCACAGGATTTCAGCAGCAGCCTCTCGCCCGTGGGGCAGGCAGAGGCAGACAGGATAGTGTTGCTGTTCAACCGTCTTATGGCCAGGATAAAGGAGGAGCGTCTGACGCTTCTGGAGCAGAACGGTTTCCTCTCGTTGCTCATCGAGGAGTCTCCGATGGGAGTGATACTGCTTGACTTCGATAACCGTATAACGCTGATGAACACCTCGGCAAGGCGTTTCCTTGAGGTGGATGACTGCACGGGGTGTGAGCTGCAACGGCTCCCTTCGCCCCTGGTGGGCGACATCATGCTGCTTGGCGACGGCGAGAGCAGGACCATAAGGGTCAACGGCGCGGCAATATACAGCTGTTCGCGTCTCTCGTTCATGAGCAAAGGTTTCAGACGCCCTTTCATCATAATAGAGTCTATGACCGATGAAATCTTCAAGGCCGAGAAGAGTGCCTACGAGAAGGTGATACGTATGATTGCCCACGAGGTGAACAACTCGGTTGCCGGTGTGGTGTCGGCTCTGGGGTCACTGGACGACGTGCTGTCAAGTACAACGGCAGAGAGCCTGGCCGATGACATACAGGATGTACGTACCCTCATCAAGGTGTGCGAGGAGCGCGGTTTCAAGATGAGCCGTTTCATAGGTGATTTTGCCAATGTGGTAAAGATTCCTTCTCCGCGGCTGCGGCCAATCCCCCTGAACGATTGTGTCATTCACAGTATATACTTCATGAGGAATATGTGCAGCGAGCGCAACATAACACTTGAGACATCGCTTGCAGACAAGGCTCCGCTTGTGCAGGCCGATATAACCCTCTTTGAACAGGTTATGCTGAACATCATAAAGAACTCCATCGAAAGCATCGGCGAGAACGGAAAGATTGTTGTGGAGACAGCGGCTTCTCCTGCGCGTATTGTGATAACGGACAATGGAGCAGGTATCACGCCCGAGGATAGGGAACGTCTTTTCTCGCCTTTCTTCTCAACAAAGGCCAACGGTCAGGGTCTGGGTCTTATGTTCGTGAGAGAGATACTGTCGAAGCATAACTGCCGTTTCTCCCTGTTGACCGGCAACGACGGCCTCACACGCTTCGAGATAGTTTTTCCTTAAAGATTTTTCAGTCATTGGCTTGTCCGTGGTTTTTTTATCTCCTCAGTCTTGCACAAGTTGCAATCCGGCTGAGTCCTCCTCTGTTTAACCCCTCAGTCACTTTGTGACAGCTCCCCTTGAAAAG